>CAVOEZ010000460.1:0-4391 GCA_963694355.1 Latescibacteria bacterium UBA2968
AATCCAGTGTGGACTTCCCGAAATCCAGGGAAAACCATTTCGTACCCCATACAAGCTGAAAAGACGCCTCTCGGAAGTCCACTGTCTTACCTTTGAATTGCACGAATTCAATCGGACGTGCGATTACATCATCTCGAACCACACGGGGTCGGGTGCTCCACTCTCTTGCTTCGAAGTGTCTGATCCTGAATCCGAACCGATCTCGATATACGCCCTCCAGAATGCCTCCGACATAGGTCTGTAAAACTGATTCCCTGGAATGAGTTTTCCCACGAATCAAAATAAACTGCTGCTTGAACAGGGGTTCTACACGCACCATCGAAGTGGAATCTTGCCACATCATCAGTGGTTCACCCAGACGACGCCATCCACGCTGGACCGTTGCCCCGGAAATATATCCTAACCTGTGGATCTCGTCCCGAAATTCGTATTTATATCTTTCAATCAGGACACGTTCGGATCTGGAGACCGATGCTCCCGAATCTACTTGCACCAGGATGTCAACGATCAATGAAGCGACCCGAGTCCGTGAATAGGGCCTCATCCCAGCAGAGGGGGCCCTGAACCAGCCGTGTGCTTCGAATCGGTCGATCGTGTGGTAAATTCGATGCGAGAGAGGAACATCAGGGGATGGATCGGCAGCAGAAACATCGATAGCCGACAACATCAGGAAGGAAAGGCAAACGAAGAAATTGGACAAATCGAAATCCGGAATTGTTTGGAGGAAAGGGCGGACACGCAATTGGTCAACTTATGGGAGTAACCGCCCGCCTTCTGAACCGGGAATCAAAGAAATAAATCGGCCAAAAATCGACCGTGGTAGTATACAACAACTGATACAATTGTCAAGCGTAAGTGCTCAAATTTCAACAAGCAATGTAAATTTACAAACAGCTGTGATGGGGTGCGTTTCCGGTCGCTTCTCAGCAGATTTTTCTGCTCGTGCTCCCGGCGTGCTCCTGTATCCGAATTGCCTTGACATTGCAGTTTCATACCCCTATTTTCACATCCTGTTGACCGCTCTTGATTACAACAATGCCCTGGAATTTCTATGTTGGTGAAGCAACAAAGACCCGCTTCCGCCTGTGACGATTGCCGGCTATGCTCCCGGGATAACGAGACACCCCACAACGGCGCAGCCTTCGTGGAATCCATAGTCAGCGACGTCGTTCAACGCGTTCGGGACGGGAACACCCGGCCGCTTTCCGCCTCGGTGGGTGTTTCCGCCAGACACTGCCATCTCAGCTCGGAAGGTATGGAAATTCTTTTTGGACCGGGGTCGGAACTGACGCCGTTCAAAGACCTGTATCAGCCGGGTGCTTTCGCCGCAGAAGAAATGGTTTCCGTGGTCGGCCCCAGACTTCGAGCCATTGAGCGAGTTAGGATACTGGGGCCAACGAGAAACTACAATCAGGTAGAACTTGCGCGAACAGACGCAATTTTCCTCGGATTGAACCCACCCGTAAGGGATTCGGGAGATCTTGAAGGAGCTGAGCCCATCACATTCGTGGGGCCGGCGGGGTCAATAACGGTTCCTGCAGCGATTCGTGCCATCCGCCACCTGCACCTGAGGCCGTCGGATGTCTCAGAAATGGGGTTGGGTTCTGTAGAATCGGTTAAAGCGCGTGTGGGCGGCGTAAAAGGCGTTGTATACGAAAATGTTCGACTGAAAATCGATCCGAGCTATCTTCCGGAACTGCATCTGGACACAGACGATGCCAATGCTGCGGATATCGTATGCGGCGATTCTGTCGAGATAGAAAAATAAGAGGAGGCCGGTTCCCAATCAGGTCCGTCAGCCCGCTCAGTCTAAAAGTCCTGTTGCTGATCTTCGTTCTCTGTCCGCCTCTGGTGTATTGCTTTCACCGTGTGCAGATGGATGACCCATATATCACGTTCCGATATGCACGGAATCTGACTGAAGGCCACGGACTATTCTACAACCCGGGTGAGTCCGTCCTCGGCACCACTTCGCCACTTTTTGCCATACTCCTTGGCCTTGGAGGCCACGTCGCCAGGGACTATGCCCTACTCAGCAGTATCGTGAGCGGGGTGGCGCTCGGAGCACTCGCCTGGTTGACATACATTATTCTTCGCAGGTTCAAAGAACCAATCGCCGGAGCGGTAGCCGCTGGCCTCATCATTACGAATCCTTTGATGGGGGATGCACTCGGTTTTGAATTGAATCTGTTTCTCGCATTGGTATTTGGAGGATTTGCTGCCTATTTTTCAGGGCGACCCGGTCTTGCTGCCGCCTTGCTGGCACTGGCTTCACTTACCCGTGGCGATGGGTTGGTTCCATCCGGCGTGGTCCTGGGGCACCATCTTTGGAAGCACAGGGAGCAGGGCCTGCTGCCCGTTTTGATATTCGGCGCCATTTTTGGTAGTTGGTTCGCCTATGCCGCCTATACGTATGGTTCGCCGTTCCCCAATACCCTGGCAGCCAAGAAGGCGATGGGAGCCAGCGGGCTCTGGCGTACATATATTGAAGGCGCGCTCCGAATCGGCTTCGTATATCTGAGGATGTCCCCCGCTTTTTTGTGGTTCGGTCTTGTCGCTATCTTTGGAGCTGCGGCACTCCTTGTTTTTGACAGACGCATCTGGATGATTCTGGGGAGCGTCTTGTTGACCAGCATAACATATGTGGTCATGGGTATTCCGGAAGGATTCAACTATTATGCGGGTTGGATGCCCGCCCTCATGATCCTAAGTGGCATCGGCGTTGTTAAGCTCGCAGAACTGATTCGGCTTCAGTGGCCCGCCTGGCCTGGAAAATGGGTCGTAATCGCCGCTGCACTACCGTTGCTGGTGGCGCAAATGACCCCGATTCTCAAGGATATATCTATTGATCCGGAGCCCAGGTATGAAATATACCGTCAGGCAGGGGAATGGCTGAATCTCGAGACCCCGGACAAGGCCTCGATCGCCATGGTGGAAATTGGGATTCTTGGTTATTTTAGCAGGCGTAAGATTGTGGACATCTGTGGTCTGGTGACGCCGGAAGTTGGATCTCATTTGACATCTAGAGATGTGTCCTGGTCCGTGCGTACCCTGAAACCGGACTATGTCATATTGCACGATCCACTCTGGACGACCCTGGAGGGGCCAATTGGCTCAGCGGGCTGGTTCCAGGAAGATTATACTAAAATAAAGACGTTCGATGGCGAAGAGCCTTATATTCTTGCACTCTACCAAAAACGCAATCTCGATACGGGTACCGGTAGCACTCAGCAATGATGGGATTCCACCAGGACGTGCACTGGCATGTCCTTCACAGGTCAACGACCTACCAGGAGGTACGACGAAATGGGTGAAGCCCTTGGCATGATTGAAACAAAAGGATTGGTGGCAATGATTGAAGCCACCGATGCGATGGTGAAAGCAGCAAACGTGCAGCTTGTTAACTGGGAAAAAATTGGTGCGGGGTTTGTTACTGCAATGGTAAGGGGAGATGTTGCAGCAGTCAAAGCTGCAACTGAGGCAGGCGCCGTGGCTGCCGCCAAGGTAGGCGAGTTGATATCAGTTCATGTCATTCCGCGTCCACACAGCAGCCTGGAAGATGTGCTGCCCATTGGCAAATCATCCTGACCAATTGAGTGTCACCTATGATATTGGGAAAAGTGGTGGGAACAGTGGTCGCCACACAGAAGGACAGCGGCCTGGAAGGGTTCACACTCCAGATTGTGCAAAGTGTAGACACGCGCTCACTCGAACCCGAGGACAGCTTCCTCGTGGCAGTAGATGCCATAGGCGCGGGTGAGGGTGAAATCGTTTTATGTACAAGCGGGAGTTCTGCTCGGATGACGAGCCGTACGGAAGACAGTCCTGTGGATGCTGTAATTGTAGCCATAGTAGATTCTGTGGAAATGGACGATACCACGACCTACCGGAAGCATGGATAGTCGAACACTTAAACGGCAGGTGGCCCTAACTGGTTAGCCTGTAAGCGGTGCTATGAACCTGAACGAAGAGCAGATCAGATCCGTAGTTGAAGAAGTCGTCCGAGGGTTGTCCTCTGGGACATCTGCACCGGCAATTTTGCCCGGAAGATCTCCACATGCTTCAGGTGGTGATGATGGCGTTTTTGAGGAACTCGAGGGCGCTGTCCAGTCGGCTGCGATAGCTCAGCGAGATCTTGAAGCCCTCTCATTGGAAACCAGAAGAGGGATTATCGAAGCACTCCGACAAGCTTCTTTGGATCACGCGAAGGGCCTGGCCCAGATGACCATTGAAGAGACGGGGATGGGTCGTATCGCCCATAAAATAAAGAAGTTTGAGGTAGTTTCCAGCCTTACCCCGGGAGTGGAGGATCTCGCTCCAGAAGCGTGGTCCGGCGATCGAGGCCTCACGATAGTGGAAAGAGCGCCCTTTGGCGTCGTTGCGGCCGTCAC
>CAVOEZ010000461.1:0-4387 GCA_963694355.1 Latescibacteria bacterium UBA2968
GTGCCGCCTGCACTGACAATTCCACATGCCAGACCAGATTTCTCGAGCAGTTCTTTTGTGGCAGCAAGATGCCCAATGGCTTCGCCGCACGCCTTTTCCTTCTGCTGGTCCGGCAGATCCATTACGTGACCCTCATAACCCATGATGCCAGCGAAGACGACACCAGGTGCTGCTTCGGCCTGTCTGGCAAGGTCCAGTGCGGGTTTCTCTGGAAGCACGCCGCATCTGTTCATTCCGATGTCCACCTCCACCAGAACGCGAACGGTGACTCCGATTTCCTCTGCAGCATCCGAGATCATCTGAATGTGGACGGGATTGTCGATCGCGACCATCACGTCTGCGTGCCGTTGCAGATTTGCCAGGCGATGCATTTTCGCTACACCCACCACCTGATTCGCCACGAGAATGTCCTTGATACCCGCGGCTGCCATGACTTCGGCTTCTCCAAGCTTTGCGCATGTAACACCTATTGCGCCGGCATCAAGCAGCTTGTGGGCAATGGCGGGTGTTTTGTTTCCCTTTGTGTGCGGCCGCCAGTTGATGCTGTGTTTCCGGCAGATCGCGGCCATTGTTTCTATGTTTTTCTCCATCTTGTCGAGGTCAACAAGGAGGGCGGGCGTGTCCAGATCGTGTTTGCTCATTCCAACAGGTGAAAAGGCCATGAAGTCTCCAGATTGGTCGATGTACAGTGGCTTGGGTGGTCAATGTGATATTTGGTTCAGGTGGTGTATCGGTCCGTTATCGCTGTGTGAGATCAGGAAAACGCAGACGGCGCATAGAGCCTGCCCGCACGAATCGTGGAGGCGGGTACGAGTTTCTGTTCACCAGTTCGCGTCTGGCCGTGAGAATCCGTGTATTTGAATGTGCCTGTTTCCAGTTTCATGATTGAGATGTCCGCGCAACTTCCTGGTGTGAGGGACCCGATTTCGTCGGTCATTCCCATCGCGGCCGCGGGAGCGGAGGTGACCTTTTCGATCACTTCATCCAGTGTAAATCCCAACGCCAGGAATTTTGAAGCGGTCGTGATCTGGTCGTAGACGGGCCCATCGACATTGTAAACGTGGAGGTCACTCGAGATGGTTCCGGGGATCACGCCCTGCCCCATGGCGCTTTCGGCTACGTCGAATGAAAAGCTGCCCGCACCATGCCCGACGTCGAATCGGACGCCTCTGTCACTTGCTGTTCTGGCTTCCGGACGCACGGTGCCCTGATTGTTCAGAATGCCGGTATCACTCTGGTGAAAGCAGTGGGTTACGATGTCACCGTTTCTTAGTTCACCCAGCATGTCCTGCATGCTGACCGGACTCGCATTGGGGTGAACCATGAGGGGTAATCCGGTTGCCTCACACACTTCTCTTGCCCTGTTCCAACTCTCCCGACCGTTCTCTCCGACCAGGACTTTTGACATTCGAATTTTGATGCCTACGATATCCTGTTTGAATTTCTCACAGGTCTGAATGGCTTTCTGCACGTCTGCATATCTAATGTCCGTGAGTTCACCGATGTCCGCTGACAACATCCCCTGAGAAGAGATGTGGAGAAAGGCCCGGATCCGGGTTGCACTGACGTCGATGATGAATTTCTTGAAGCCAGCAAATGTGTCAGCGCCCGCAGAGCCGGCATCGAAGACCGTGGTGACGCCTCTTGCCAGACACGTTGGATCAGGAGCGACGCCAAAGTGAGACACGCCTTCCCAAACGTGTACGTGGAGATCGATCAGGCCCGGGGTGACGAGCATGCCGGAAGCATCGATGATATTCTCGGCGTGCTCCGGGAGTATTTCTTCAGCGACTTCCGCTATCCGGTTTCCCTTGGTGGCGATGTCTTTCCTGCCATGAATTCCCTTTCCAGGGTCGATCAAGGTCCCGTTCTTGATCAGCAGATCGTATTTCGCAGACATGGTCGAGATTCCGTCTTTAAGTTGATGCGGGCGAATGCTGGACAGGTGAGTCAAAATAAACAAAACAGGGGAAGGCTGCAAACTTTCGCATGCAGCCTTCCCCTCAATATAGGCCGTACCTTTTGTCAGGCAAGGTTGGGATTGTGTTTGCCCCAATCCGTCAGAGGAGGCAGGACCCCGTCACTGATCGTCTGGTCACGGAGCGCAGCAACGTGCTCGTAGGAATCCTTCAATGCCTCCAAGTCCTCTTCTGTCCCATCGGGCATCGACCACTTTACGCCTTCGGAAGATAGTGTAGCCGGCATGCCCATCATGATCTTGTCGAAGTGTTCGTTGCTCACATATGAGCCGCAGGCCCACGGGTAGGGCTGGCCCAGGACACCTCGGAGCATGAACACGCTTTGTTGGGCAGGGGACTGGAAGGAAGATCTTCCACGCAACTGGATGATTTTGGCGCCACCGCCCTTTACGTGAGCCTGTATCGCCTTCCACTCATCCGCAGACATGCTAATTCCGTTTACAGACTTTCCTTTTAATACATCTTGGAGAGGTACCCCGTCTATACTGGTCCCGCCTTTGAACACTGCCATGGATTCACCGTGTCCACCATATGTCTTGCAGCCAGCGACCTTGCTCTGGAGGATTCCGAAGTGTTGACTGAGCGCTGTCTGCAGGCGGGTGCTGTCAAGAGCGGCCAGCGTGCTGACACGGCTGGGCGACAGACCGGAGTATACAAGTGTGGTCAGCCCCGTGATATCGGCCGGGTTGAATATGACGATCACGAATTTACAGTCCGGACAGTTGGCTTTGATGTCCATACCCAGTTGCTTGGCGATCAGGGCGTTGTCCCGGGTAAGATCCTCCCGAGTCATGCCTTCTTTTCTGGGTGCGCCTCCAGAAGTAATTATGTAAGATGCGCCGGTGAGCGCCTCTGAGATGTCTGTCGTCCACGTGACATCGGCATTCTCAAATCCACAGTGGTAGATTTCTTCGGCGGCACCCTGGAGGCCTTTTTCAAAGGGATCATACATCGCAACGTTGCTGGTCGTCCCGGACGCAAGAAGAGTCTGCGCGAGATTTGATCCGATGGCGCCGGCAGCTCCCAACACAGCGACCTTTTCATCTGTGAGATACATTTCCTGCTCCTTTTTCGGCTAGTTTCCCTCTAGACTTTCGGCCATGTTAAACGCCTCCTGGGCCTTCTTTGCACTTTCCCCGGCAACGTCCCCAGATTCGTGCTGGGATTTCCTCGCGTATGCCCTGGAAAGTGCCATCCATCCATTGACACCTGTGGGTTTGAGATCAACCACCATCTGAAGTGCCTGAACTGCCTCCGCCATCTTGTTCTGCTCGTCGTAAATTCGGCCTAAATTGTACCATGCCTCGTGATCCTTGGGATTGGCCGCAACGGTTTTTTCGAACAGGGCAAGGGCTTTGTCAAAATTTCCAAGTGCTTTGTAGGAACCTGCCAGATTGAACACAGCATCTACATTATCCGGTTGTTGCGCGACCACTTTTTCAAGCAAATCAGAAGCGCGCTCGTAGTTCTCGCCCATCAAGTGAATTTGACCCGCCATTGTCAGAATGTCGAGATTCTCCGGATCGATCGCCAGGGCCTTTTCTGCGGTTGCCAGGGCCCCCTCATTGTCTTTGAGGCTTTGCTGAGCGCCTGCCAGATCGCGCAAATACGACACCTTGTCCGGTTTTAATTCACACGCCTTCTGGAAACAGGATCTGGCGTCTTCCGGTTTGTTCGAATTCATATATGCTCGGCCCAGATTGATGTAGGCAGAGGGGTCCTTATCATCCAGTTCTATGGCCTTGAGATAGGCGTCGATTCCGGCCTGGGTCTGACCCATGTTCAAATAGGCTACTCCCAGTCCTTTGTACGTGAGTGCCTTGTCGGGCTCAAAGGCCGAAGCCTTCTGCATGGCCTCTACTGCCGCACCGAAATCCTGAGCGCCGATCGCTTTGACACCTGTGTTGTAGTTTCGCTGCCACCACATTGTCAAATAGGGTTGAATTTTCTTTCCATATTTGCGCTTGCCCTTCTTGTCCGCGAGCACCAGGTCGAATTCTTTCTTCATTTCGTCGGCCCTGGATTTATCGGAGTAGAGTTCGCCAAGCAGGAAATGAGCTTCGACATCGTTGGGATTACCTGTGATGGCAACCTGAAGCTGGTCGATGGCCTTGTCAACAACACGTAATTTAATGTAGGACTTGGCCGAACGCTTCGCGATTGCGGCATCCCCTTTGGTAATCTTTTTTTCCGCGTCTGTCCGCCCTGCCATTAAACCAGTGAGAATAAAAAGGACAGCCAGGCAAAATATCATTCCGACCCTTTTGAAGGATCCTGAAAAAGTACGTATCACAATGAACTCCTTTCATTCAGGGAAACCGGTAGTTCGAACAACTTTTGAGTCTGTGAAAAGCTAAAATGCACCAGGAAAACCGCACCACCGGCTAAGATGAAGTAGCTGTTTTCTG
>CAVOEZ010000462.1:0-4379 GCA_963694355.1 Latescibacteria bacterium UBA2968
TGGGCAGCAAGTCAGAAATGTGCGAGCAGCGGACGGGCGACCATCAGGTCGCCCTATTTTTGTCTCCAGATTTCCCAGACGAGGTGGGAGAGTTCGGGGGCAACGAGTTTTTCCATGGCGAGACGAACAGCACCGGATGATCCGGGCATGCAGAAGATCATGGTGTCGTTATACACGCCGGCCACCGCACGTGAGAGCATACCGCCCGATCCGATTTCTTCCCAGCTCAGGTAGCGAAACAATTCCCCGAACCCATCGATTTTCTTTTCGAGCAGACACACAACGGCTTCGTATGTGGTGTCGCGAGCTGCTATTCCAGTTCCTCCATTCGTGAGGATGGCCTGGCAGGTGCCCTGGTTTGCGATCTCCATGATGAGTTCGCGGATTTGTTCTGCATCATCCGGGACGACCTGGTAGAACCCTACTTCGTGTCCGGTGTCCGCGAGGATTTCCTTGATGATGGCGCCGCTCTTGTCTTCAGCTTGCGTGCGGGTGTCGCTGATGGTGAGGATCGCGCAGGTGACCGCGTCGGTGGCTTGTTCTTTGTGGTCTTCGTAAGGCATTTTGGGGTCTCCTTATAATTCCGATATGTGGTTGGTGGGTTTGTGGATTTAGGTTAGCGCGTGAGATATGGGATGGCAAGGGATTTGGGTTTGGGGTTTGGGGTTTGGATCAAGGGGTTGCGTGTCCAGGCGTTTGGACCAGGGGTCCAAGGACCCCTGGCTAAGATGCAGTGCCCCTTCAGGGCAAGAGGGCAAGAGCAAGGCCAGATCCCTCCAGGGGTGGTTGTGAGGGTTCAGGTCAAAGGCTCGGACCAGAGGTTCGGACCAGGGGTTCAAGAACCCCTGGCTAAGATGCAGTGCCCCTTCAGGGCACAAGATCAAATCAGAAACAGAACAATTAGTGGTTATGCGTGTGTGTGCCGTGGTCGAGTCCGGCGACCATTCGAGCGGGTCCGAGGCGTAGCAAAGACAGGATGAACAGGATGCCAAGGAGGATGGCGCTCCAGTATTGTAATGGGCTCAGGACGTTTGATGAGGAAAGGGTCGGCGCCCAGCCCCCGGTATTTACGAGCCATCCAGTCAATGCGGAGACGGCAAGGATGACTGCGAGAAATCTCTTATTGCCCTGCGCGCCGAGTGCCGCTTTCAGTGTACGAGACGTTGTGGATGTGAGCATGGCGCCTGCAAAGATCAGGGAGATGGCTGCGCCAGGGGATCCTCCTTTTGCCACGAGCGCGGCCGCGATCGGCAGGCTTGCGAAGGCAGGAAGAGATACCAGGGCACCGGTAATCGTCAATGCGGCGATCTGTATGGCTTCGGGAATTGCTTTAAGCCACTGCGAGGATAGGTACACCGAAAGCAGGGCTCCGACGAGAAGTCCGATTAGAATCCACGCGGCAGAACGGTCTACAGCGGTTTCGATCGCATATCGTGCAGATTCCGAGGGGTGATGATTAAGTTCCCGGGCAGGCGTAAAGTTGGGAAGGATCTGAAGCCTTGCCATTGAGAATATCAGAAGAGCGGCCGCGGCAAGGGTCACAATGAAGAGCACGATTGAAAGGAACAGGCCTATCGTAGAAATGGCAATAAACAAGACCGGAAGATAGAATACCGGTGCCAGAACCAGAATGGCTATCAAACTGGATACGGAGACTCCGGCAGGGACGGAAAGTTCAGGTTTCCAGTTGAGGAGTATCGTGTGCAGGTTCCATTTTCCGGGAGCTGCAATCATCCTGGAGAAGATTTCTACTGCAAGGTAGCCCAGGAGCAGCCAGGGTGCGGATCTGGACCAGTAAGCCAGGAAGTTAACGGCGACTCCAGTTCGTGGTTCGGCAGCGTGGCCAGAAAGCGGGACTAGCAGCAGCACAAAGACCCCGAGGACTGCACCAATGCCACTCCAGTCGAAGGGGCCAACCCGGCCGGAACCTGCAGCGACCTCCGGGGAGACCGCTTCCATTAAACTACGATGGAGGACGACGTGGACCAGACTGCCGGCAACAAAGGCCTGGAAGAGTGCAACGGATATGTTATCCAAATGTGCTAATGTCGCTTCTCCGGCGCCATATCCGATGATTGTACCCATACAGATCGCAAACAGGGAAACCGTTGCGACGAGCGTTCCGGCACTTCTGCGAACGAGCCACCAGACCGTGAGGCCGACAGGCAGGCGATGCAGAACTACGCCCATACCCAGCGCGGGAGAGGCCGAGGCGCTTTGTCCACCGGCCAGTGCCGCTCCGTCCAGGAGGGTATGGAAAAATAGTCCGGCCATGGCCAGCGTGGCCACCGTTCCGTGAATACGATCTTCGCTTCCCCGGGTCAATTTCTCGAGCAGCTGGGGGCCAACGAGTCCGATAAAAGCGGCGGGGAGGCACCGCCACCCCGCTATTTCCGCGGCTTCGGGAAGGATATGACCCAAGACCAGACCCAGGATGGTGGCGGTTACAAATCCCTCCAGGAGCAAAACAATGGAGAGTTTTCTGGATGCAAACCGGTCCAGAAATGGTCCAAGGGCGAGGCCAAGGAGGCTAAGGATGAGGAGAATCATGGGAGTGAATATAGGTTGTTTGGGATGTGAAGGCAAAAGAGCGTGTGACGAGTTTCGAGATCGTGGAGTGGGTGGTCAGGGTAAGGGGGTCAGGTCCAGGGGTCCAAGGACCCCTGGCTAAGATGCGGTGCCCCTTCAGGGCATGAAGGCGGGAGGCGGAGAGTCAAGAAACTATCCCATCGTTGAGTGAGTGTCCAGAAGGTGACCAAGGGTTCAAGTCCAGGTGGTCAGGTCCAGGGGTCCAAGGACCCCTGGCTAAGGTACGGTGCCCCTTCAGGGCACGAAGGCGAGAAAAATTGAAAATTCGCTCAAGAGTGTGGATTGTATGCCGATATAGTATGAACAGGGTAGTCTCATCCAAGAAAGCGGGTTATTCGTGCAAGTCCATTCTTCAAATTCTCAGTACTTCGCTCCTTACATTCCGATTTCCTCGAATGAGGGTGCCGATTTTCCTCATGAGCGTGAGGGGATTCAGGATGCAACGTCGGGGGATGAGGATGGGGTTGCGCTGCTTGGATCGGAGAAGTCTCTGGGTGTTGCGGAGGGTTTACCCGGAGAAGATGGGAAACAGGATGATCCGGTGAGTCTCCTGCCATCGAAGCGGTCCATTCTGCCGGCGCTTGCCCGGGAAGGAAGCAAGACGGGAGTTATAATTGAACCGCCTGTGGATTCCGAGATCGAGGGGATCGGCGGTAGTGAGCAAGTTGAGGCTTTGTCGGATGCGGAAGCAGGAGGCCACGAAGCTGGGGCTGCGGAGCAAGGCTCTACTCAGGAGCTCAGTGAAGAAGAGCAAGAGGCAGTCGAGCGGTTGCAGAAACGGGACCGAGAGGTGAGAACCCACGAGCAGGCTCACGTGGCTGCAGGCGGGCAATATGTAAGAGGTGGGGTTCAGTATGACTACGCCAACGGACCTGATGGCAGGCGATATGCCGTGGGAGGGGAAGTGTCGATCGACACTTCGCCGGTGTCCGGTGATCCGGATGCGACGATCAGGAAAGCCCAGGCTATTCGACGTGCAGCCCTGGCTCCCGCCGAGCCCTCCGGACAGGACAGGAGAGCAGCAGCCTCGGCCGGGCAGATGGAAGCGAAAGCAAGGCAAGAACAGGTGAAGGCACAGATGGAGGGGGAAGACTCGGAGTCTGAAATTGAGCCGGCCGCCGCCGAAGAAATGGAAGGGTTGATGGCTGCTGCGGATCCTGATGCCGCGATCACTCTTGATCTGCCCGAAGTGGAAAGACCAGAGATGGGTTTCAACGCCCGACCTGAACTGAAGCCACTTGATCCTGAAGCGGCCAGAGAAGGTGGTGTTTTGGACGGCGGAATCGAGGTTGGGCGAGACCAGGCAGATGAGGCAAATGCGTTAGAAGATCGAGTTGTCGGCGCTATCGAAGGTGCTGAGACCGGAGAACGCATCGAACGAGTCGAAGTGGTCAGGGTGGAGGGCACTTCAAGACCAGAGCGCTCAAAGAATACCTCGTTCGCGCCGTCGGTTTCCAAGTTGGACTATGAAAAGACTACACCAGGGCAACTGTTCGATGTATACAGGTGAGTAGATCGGTTGCTTCCACATGATGGTTAGAATGCGAGCCCGACACCGGTTGTCGGGTGTTTTTTTTATTCCGGGGCAGTCAGTGAAAGTCAGAGTTTCCTGGTATTCAGGAATTCCAGAATCTATA
The DNA here is from genome assembly GCA_963694355.1 of Latescibacteria bacterium UBA2968. Classification (GTDB taxonomy): domain Bacteria; phylum Latescibacterota; class UBA2968; order UBA2968. The sequence goes on from CAVOEZ010000462.1 coordinate 4,227, forward strand.
TTCAGTTTCGAAGCAACCCACAAGTCAGATCTAAAATGAGAGACGGTCTATTCTCTATTTTATTCCCGTGATATAGGCGCAAATAATCCAAATTGTATCCCCGACATCTTTGGATTCCCGAGAATATGCTCCAGCCAATCGGCAGGTGAATCA
>CAVOEZ010000463.1:0-4376 GCA_963694355.1 Latescibacteria bacterium UBA2968
AATCCCTTCCCCAGGAATCTTGGAAATTTGTTGAGCAGATACAGAAAGGTCCTGGTCCCGGAACTGAACATGGGTCAATTGTCAATGCTGCTCAACGCGAAATTCCCGGTGCGTGTTGTCTCTTACCCGAAGGTGAAGGGACAACCCTTCAAGATATCCGAGATTTCCAACAAAATTGACGAACTTCTAAAAGCCTAACTCGCCTGGGAGATTTTAAAAATGGCTGAAGCTGCCCTGGAATTACCTACACTGACAAGAAAGGATTTTGTCTCCGACCAGGAAGTCCGATGGTGTCCTGGTTGTGGAGACTATGCCATATTGGCCCAGATGCAGAAGATTCTGCCTGAACTGGGTATCCCTAGAGAAAAAACGGTGTTCATCTCCGGCATCGGGTGCTCTAGCCGATTCCCCTATTACATGAATACCTATGGAATCCATTCTATTCATGGAAGAGCGCCAACACTTGCCACCGGGCTTAAAGTGGCGAACCCCGATCTCACCGTTTGGGTAATCACCGGAGATGGGGATGGGCTTTCGATCGGCGGAAATCACCTGCTGCATATTCTGCGGCGAAATGTGAATGTGAACATTATCCTGTTCAACAATCGCATTTATGGTCTTACGAAGGGGCAGTACTCCCCCACCTCCTTGCCGGGGCATAAAACCAAGACCTCACCCATGGGATCCATCGAGCAATCATTCAATCCCACATCTGTCGCCATTGGCGCAGAAGCCACTTTCGTTGCGCGAACGGTTGACCGGAATACGAAGCACCTGGCAGATATACTTCTGGCTGCCGCCCGGCACAAAGGCACATCCTTTGTAGAGATCTATCAGAATTGCAACATCTTCAACGATGGGGCCTGGTCACATATCACGGACGCCAATACCAAGGACGACCACACGCTGATCCTGGAGCACGGTGAGCCAATGATCTTCGGAGTGGAGAAGAACAAGGGCATCCGGCTGAATGGTCTTTCTCCGGAAGTCGTCACGCTTGGTAACGGAATTTCAGAATCGGATATTCTCGTGCACGACGAGAATACCGAGCAGCCGGCTCTGGCAAATATGGTAAGCCGTATGTCCTTTCCGGAGTTTCCCGTGCCCCTTGGTGTGTTTCGCTCAATTCAGCGTCCCACTTACGAGGAAGCTGTTGTCACACAGGGCGAAAACGCTGTGGAAGAACGTGGGGCGGGTGACCTCGCCAAACTCTACAGTTCTGCAGACACCTGGGTCGTGGACGAACAGGAAGGTTTTCAGCGGGATTTTGCGGAGCAGGCCGCTTCCGATACCCCGGAAATCATTCCGGGTATCAATGAGGAAGATCCGCTGGACCTCAAGACGGAATTCCAGCACCTGATGACGGATCCTGTTACGACGCTGCAACTTGGGACCCCGGAGACCATCACATCGGACACATCGCTCAGAGATGCCCTGAACATCATGGTCGAAAAACACGTGGCCTGTCTCCTCATTATGGACAATCCCACCGAGGTCAAGGGCATTCTTGTTGAAGGTGATATCTTCAACAAGATCGCGGGACAAGACATCGACATGGAGAATACCACTGTCTCGGAGTTCATGACCCCGAATCCCACGACGATGAGATCTTCCGACTCCATCGGATACGTGCTGCACCTGATGGCACTGCACGGGTATAGACATATTCCAGTGGTCGATGACCAGGCCAAACCCATCGGAGTTGCCTCTTTCAAAGCCGGATTGCAGTTCATCGTAAAACTATATACGCAGGAAAACCTGAACAACTGACAGATTGCTTGTCAATCGAAGCTGAGGCCCACGGAGACAACTTTCGTGGGCCTTCTTCATAGGTTATCTTTCCCGGGTTCCAACTGGGCAATGTCTGGTTTCCGTCTTGAGGCTATAAATGAACAACCTGAGAGTAGGCGTGGTAGGATCTGGAGGCATGGGAACACGTCGGGCAGAATCATTCAATGCACTCCCGGAGTGCGAGGTGGTAGGTCTTGCTGCAAGAAATCCCGATACCGGACCGGCCCTGGCCGGGAAACTGGGCATCCAGTTGAGCGATGGCTGGGAAGACCTGGTGGCTCGGGAGGATATCGACGCGATCGCCGTATGTACGCACAACGAGTTGCACGGTGCGATCATCCTGAGGGCGCTGGAAGCCGGCAAGCACGTGTTCACCGAATACCCTGTCGTACGTCACCTTGAGGAAGCAGACGCGCTGCATGCTGTTCTCAAGAACGCGGGACCGGTGCTGCGTGTTGCCCACGGCGAAAATGTATCCCGGACACATCAGAGCCTGAGAAAACAGGTCGCTGAACTCGGTGAGTTGTTGGCGATATTCTTCCAGCGATTGACGCCTGGACGAGGCGCTCGCCCCGAGGTCTTGTTTAACCTGAATCAGAGTGGACCACCAGCCCTGTTTTTTGTGTATCACATTTACGCACTGGTCGATCTGTTCGGACCGGCAAGCTGGGTGGAATGTGGTGCGAAATATCAGAATTTGAACAAAGATGGCGGCTATCAAAGTTTTGTGAACACGGTTACGGTAGGGTTCGAACAGGGCGGACTGGGTCAGTGGAATTGGGCAGGTGGAATCGCGATACAACAGGCGGCAGAATCCATGAGCATTCTGTTGGAGGGCGGTGCCCTGCTGCGACAGGAAGGCAGCTGGCAGATCTCGAGACAGAGCGAATCCATTCCCCTGGCGTCGGTCGAGAAGGAAATGACCCTGGAGGAACAGTTCATCGAAGAGATTCTGACAGGGTCGGAGTCCTGGAAGAAAGATGCATCCTCGGCGTTGAACGCGGCGCGAATCGGGTTGGCAGCAGAAAAGTCCGTCGAATTGAGCCAGCGAGTTCACATCGAATAGGTCAATCGTTGCACAATGGAGGAATTCGGCCAATGTCCCTGCAAATTTCGGTTGAAGATCTGTCTTTCAATGCGGAAGGACTCGACGTAGAGAAGGCTGCGGCAGCCTTCGAAATGCACGGCTGCTGTATTGTCCGTGGCGCGATGCGACCCTATCTGGCGGAACTCTCCAGGGACATCGAGGTCACGGCCCAGGCCTCTCTCGATCTGCTCGAGGATGCGGTGGAGATCCCTGAAGGCTGGAAGACCCCCAACGGAACGCTTTTCATACCCGCTCCAGAGAACTATCAGCGGGACAAGCAGATCATGGTCCTTGCCGTCAACTACCAGACCAGCTTGGCCTTTTTCAGGTCCGCACTGGATTCCCGTACACTGGATCTCGTGGAGGCCATTCTGGGTCCAAAGATCGAACTATTTGGAAATGGCCAGTGCCTCTACAAGGAGCCAGTGGGTGGACACCCGAAGCACCTCCATCAGGATTCCGCCTATTTCGAGCACCGATACGAAGGTCCTGTAGGGACACTCACGTATGTGGTCGATACAGGTCTGGAGAACGGCGCCCTCCATGTGGTTCCCGGCTCGCACAAGATGGGGCAGTTGGAACACATCGATACCTTCTCCCATCTCGGGCTGGACGAAGGGGAATGGCCCTGGGAACGGGCGCTGCCCATTGTCGGCAAAGCAGGTGACACCATCTTCTTCCACGTGAAAACCATCCATGGCTCACAGGAGAATCGATCGGACAAGGCACGACCGGTTTTCATAAACCGCTATCGAAGATCCGACGATTTCGCAACGATCAGGGGTACAACGGCAGCCAACAGGGCGGAGGCGGAGAAACACGCGGCGGAAGTGAAAAAAGAAAACGAGCGTGGACTGATGGTAAGGGGCTTTCGCTCGCCTGAGTAAATATCGTAGATCTCTTTGTATTTGCGGTCCTGCGTCTACTTGTCGTGGGACCGCTTTTTGATGGCTGTAATCAGACCCGGGTCGAAATCTTTCAGTCCTTCAGGTCCGAGTCGCTCTGCCTCAGCCAGTCCTTCCTGGATCTTGCGCTTGATCGCCCCCACGTCGATCGCCAGAAAGGCATCGGGAAACTGGGCCAGTTTCAAGTATGCATTGTTGTAATGCTTTACAACACCGTGGTAGATGCCTCGCTGAAGCTGGTGATGCGAGGCAGCCAGTTGTATCAGTCCCTGAAAGAAGATTCGGCTGGGCTCCGTGTGTCGTTTCCAGATGAATTCCCAGGCCTCGTGGCTCTCCCAGAATTCCCCTGCATTAAACAGGTTGATCCCCCGTTTGAAATCGTCCAGATCCTCAGGAGACATCTCGGGTTCCACAGCCTCCTCAGGCAGAATCGTGTAAGTATCCTTTATTCTGGCGGACATCCCTGGTTGGGTCATCTCGATATACCTCTGTCCGGATTCACAATGGCATTGGAAGGCATCACTGATGCGCCTTTAGCAGGGTTTCAATGGCGATGAGATTCGCCTGCACACGAACCTCGAGAGGCTCGGCGG
>CAVOEZ010000464.1:0-4367 GCA_963694355.1 Latescibacteria bacterium UBA2968
CTTTGGCGTCTTACCTAACCCTGCCTCGGCGGCCTTCGCGGCTTTCTTTGCAGCACCAATACCCTTGTTGCCCGCCTCGAGCAGGGAAATCATATCGCCAAAAAACGAATTGGCCGGCCTTTTTTCTTTTCTGGCCAGCGCCTTGTCGGCTGCAGCGAGATCGACAACGATCTTGTCGTCTGCGACAACTGCGCCAACGAACTGTTCCTTCTTGACAGCATAGGTAACCAGCTTCATCCTGATCCTCCTTGAAATGTCGGCATCCGTGTACCGTATCAGTCTGTTGGGAATGACAATGGAAACGTAGGGGGTGTGGACTGGTTGGCGGTTCGCTCTTCTATTTTCATGCCATGATATTCCTCGATGAACTCGGCCAGATTTCCGGTGACCTCTTCGAAGCAGATCTTCCCTTTTTCCGCGGTAGCTTTTTCGGCCTCCCCCATCACGCCGGAATCGGAATATTGACTGGTCCATTCGATGAGACCCATTGGACCCTTGTTGAACAGATCTGTCCAAACGTATTTGGACCCCAGCTTGTTGGTTTTCGCAATTTCGCTCTTCACCCTGTCCTTTCGCACACTCTCCGGCGCCAGGTGGAGCAGCATCGACGTCTCCAGTTCACCCGCGTGCGAGCATCCACCCGGATGAACACTTTCGCGCCACTTGCTGTCGAAATCCGGTTTCACCTTTAGCAGCTGCCACCAGCTCGCAAAAACGCAACTGGCGTCTGTTTCCACGATCGTTCGTCTGGCCACCATATCCACCAGGTTGTGATTAGACCCGTGACCGTTGATCAGAATCATCTTCTTGAATCCGTGGTATGCCAGACTCTTGCAGATGTCCAGACAGTACTGGATGAAATGCTCGTAGTGAATGTTAATCGATCCAGGAAAGTCCATCACGTGATGCACATATCCATAAGTCACGGGAGGCATGGCGAGACTGAGGTGCGGCTTCAATCGTGCAGCCTCTGTAACTACCGCGTTGGCGCACAGGTGGTCCACCTTGAGCGGCAAGTGGTGTCCGTGCTGCTCTACAGAACCCGTAGGAATGATCGGGATCTTCCCCATTTCCACGGCCTCATTCACCTCGGGCCAGGTCAACTCATCGAATTTGTAGATATCCTTGACAGACGGCATGCATGGGCCTCCCATTCGCGTTCACGTGGACAACCAGCTTCACTCTCTACCTATAATAATCCCGTGAGGATCCACGGTCTCTCTCAACATCTGTAACTCTTCGGATGTAGGTGGGTCTGTTTGCGACATCTCTTCTGCCGCCGGAAGATCAAAACCGGTCTGCTCGTCGATCTGACTGAATGTCACACCGGGGTGCAAGCTCTCGACCTGCATGCGTTTTGTCTCCGGGTGATAGCCCATCACAGCCAGATCGGTGATCACCTTGTGCGGTCCCGTTCCTTCAGGTAATCCGGCAGCCTCGCGTGCGCCGGGACCTGTGAGATAACCCGGCGTGGTCACAAAGTCCAACCGCTCCACAAAGCGTCGGGGATCGTGCTGGGTAATCACAAGCGTATGCCAGCAGAAACTGGCAAAATCGTTCGCCCCGCCACTGCCGGGGAAGCGGACAGACGGATGATCATAATCGCCAATCACCGTGGAATTCAAATTCCCGTAACAATCGATCTGCGCCCCTCCGAGAAATGCATAATCCATCATGCCTCTCTGGCACGTCTCCATAATATCACCCATACTCGTCGTCATCAAGGCATGGTGGAACGTTCGTGAATCTCCAACGGAAATCGGCATCTCCGGCATCAGAGGCGCCAGTCCCCCGGCCTCGAACGCCACCAGGAGATCGGGCGCGTGAAGATTCTGCGCCAGCATGGCTGTGGCACAGGGTGCGCCCGTACCCACGCCCACGCGCGCGCCATTATCGAGAAGTCGCGAGGCGACACAAATCATAAGCTCCATAGAATTGTAATCGGGCATAGACACCTCAGTTCCTGTCGTCGGACATCAATTCGATCGCACGCAGTTCTTTGATCCGATCCGCACCCCCACACTGCTCCAGATACCCCTCGAAGTCCTCCACACCGAACACGAACCGTTCGAGAAAGGCACCGTAGGCCTCCTCATCCCGCTCCACATCAAGCCACTGCCTGAGATGGGCTTCATCGGAGAAATACTCACCTGGCATATTTCCAGGATACGATCCATTCGGGACCTCGCACACCGCATCCACGCAGAAAGAAGGGATGGTAGTCGCATCGGAATCGCTCCGAATCTCATCCGTATTCACCAGTCGCTCCGCAGTGATCACCAGCCTTCTCGACGCCCGGGCAAGATCGACATCCGCCACAGTGATCCCTTTGATCCTGGAATTCCCGAAACGATCACTCTCGTGCACGTGGATGAAGGACACGTCCGGATATAGCGCAGGAATCGCCAGCAGCTTGAGACCTGTAAACGGACATTCAATCTCTTTTGCGGCGCTGTGCCTGAACGTATCGGTGCCCAGCATGCTTCGCATGGGGACGAAGGGCAAACCGGCGGCAGCGGCTCGAAACCGGCAGGCCAGGGCGAAATTGCTCCATTCACAGACCTCTACGTCACCGCTCTGCATCACCTTCCTCGCCTGTGCGGATAACCCCCTCGCTTCCAACCCGACGATGTAGGCTGCATCCACCCGACCGAGCAGCTTTTCCCCATTCCTGTTTCCCGCCGACAAAATCTGAAAATCATGTGTGGTCGTATGACCGGCGAAACCCAGGTTCTGCTTTCGCTGCCTGACCATCTCGTGCATGCACGAAGTGGAGATCCGGTTCGCACCAAACCCTCCGGACGCCACGTAGTCCCCATCCTGGACAAAAGATTCAACCGCCTCTTTCACGGACATCACTTTGTCCTGAAAGGCACCCTTTTTTCCCCTAAAGAACGCCCGCGCGGCTTCCGGATCCGGATCCGTAAACAGGGGCCCACTACCCGATGCCAGTTCGCTCATGATTCTCCCTCCTGCTCGCTCAGCACCTCGAGCATGCCCAGCAGGGCACGATCTCTCTGTGACAGAAAACGAGGTGCGTCTTCCGCACCATACTTGTAGAATCCTTCCCCGGACTTCGCACCAAACTTTCCTTCTTTCACAAGCCTCTCCAGAAGCGGCGAGGGCCCCTTTCCGGCATCCAGGGCATCGAACAGATAACTGCTGATCGCCTGGAACACGTCCAGCCCTCCCAGATCGGCCGTACGAAGCGGGCCCATAAATCCGTATCTGATCCCGGGACCAGCCGTCATGGCCGTATCGATATCCTCTGCAGACGCGACCCCTTCGGACAACAGATGCAGGGCTTCACGTACGACTGCGAACTGGAGTCGATTGCCGACAAATCCCGGAACATCGCGCCGAACCAGAATGGGTTTCTTGCCAAGTCTGCGAGACACCTCCATAAGACTTTCCGCCGTTTCGTCGGAGGTCTCCTCTCCCCGGGTCACCTCCACGAGAGGGATGATGTGGGGTGGGTTCCAGAAATGCATTCCTGCCACGCGATCCGGTCTGCGGGTGGCCCCTGCAATTTCGGTAACCGAAAGCCCTGATGTATTGGTGGCCAAAATCGCATTGGGCGGACAAAGGTCATCAAATTTCCGAAACATCTCCTTCTTCAGATCCAGATGCTCTGAAATGGCCTCCACCAGGAGATCCACACCCTGGCATGCCGCTTCCAGACTGGTCGTGCACGTGATCCGTTTCCTGTCCGCCTCCGCGTCCCCTGCTGCTCTGAGTCCCGCCTCACGAAGCGCCTCCTGCCCCATCCCCAGAAGTCGCTCACCCCGCTCGAGCAGATCTTCATCGAGATCTACTAAAGAAACATCACAGCCAGCGTGTGCAAAGAGTCCCGCGATTCCGGCGCCCATGGTGCCGGCCCCTATGATTGCAATGGATTTCAAGATACCTGTTCCAGGTTAATGGTTAGCGTGCTTTCACATCTGGCTGGTCGTTCAAAAATACAGTGCGCTCCTGTATTCAAGTCACCTCATATAGCCGTCCAACCGCCGTCTACCAGAAGCGTATGTCCTGTGATCATGTCTGCCGCCGGACTGGCCAGAAACACCACTGAGCCAACCACATCTTCAGGCTGACCGACTCGTCCCAGGGGTATGCGGCTCAACAGGTCTTCCCGAAGCACGGGATCGTCAAAGGTCGACTGGGTCAACGGCGTCAGGATGAAGGTTGGTCCAACCGTGTTCACGTTGATCTTGTGTTCGGCCCACTCCAGCGCAAGCACGCGCGTGAGATTCACAACCCCTGCCTTGCTGGAACAATACGCTGCCCGTTTGTAATACCCGATCACCCCGTTCTGGGATGCGATATTTACGATCTTTCCTCCGCCGGTGGTCACCATCTTTCGGGCT
>CAVOEZ010000465.1:0-4353 GCA_963694355.1 Latescibacteria bacterium UBA2968
ATTTCGACCATTCCACTGCGTATGACCCTTGGCCGGCGGATGCGCTGGTGATGACCATCGAGGATGCGACTTTTGGCAAGGGTGGATTTGCAAATGAGCACACGGAAGCGGTAATTCTGCACAACGCTTCCGGCGTGCTGATCGGGTCCGTAACCTACTCGCCCGGAAACGCCGCGGGATATTCGGAGGAGAAGATTGATCCGCTCGGGGGCGATGGGTCGGAGAATTGGGCGGATTCGCGATGGAAGCTGGGCACACCCGGCCGGGTGAACAGTGTGAGTCCAAAGAACAGGGACCTGGCCCTGGAGGCACGTACGGATACGCCAGTTCTCGTCCCCGGCGGGCTGCCGGGGAAGTTCACGTTCGAGGTTGTGAACAGGGGGAGACTGTCCTCCGGCGAGTCGGAGGTCGTTGTTGAAGGGTCAACCCCGTGGCGAAAGTCGGTGGCGACCATTGGGCCCGGCGAATCTCTTGAGATCGACTATGTGTTCCACGCACTGGATGCGGGGAGCCATCGATTCGAGGCGCGCGTAAGTTTGAAAGGGGACGAAGATCCCCTAAACGACGCCATAAAGTGGGAGGCTGTTTCCGGTGCGCTTCCCCAACAGATTCTGGTGAATGAGGTGATGGCTGCACCGGCTGAGGGTGGACCGGAATGGGTGGAACTGGTGAATCCTTCGGCCGGCGATGTGGACCTGTCTGGATGGCGATTGGGGGACAGTGGGGACAAGGTGGCTGTGCTAGACGCTGACAAGATTGTTCTGTCTCCGGGCGGATTCCTCATTCTTGCCAAAGACGATTCCGGATTTCTATTGCATCACGAATTGGCACATGACGCCAGGGTCTATTCGCTTTCGGGATGGAGGACCTTGAATGACGGTGGCGATGAGGTGGTATTGAGGGACGCGACGGGGGCTGTGATCGATCGGATGCGCTATGGCGATACCACGCCCGGGCGATCGCTGGAGCGGATCGATCTGATGGGGTTGAGCGAAGACCCGGAGAATTGGCTCCTCAGTACGGACCCTGCCGGCGCAACGGCAGGGGGCGAGAACAGCGTGGCCTGGCATCCCGTGGCGGAGGGTGTGGCGTTACAGGTGTCTCCCAATCCATTCAAGGATCGGGTTGAGATTACCTATCAGCTGCCAGATGCGAAAGCCGTGGTCAACCTGTGGATATTCGACAGGTCGGGCAGGCGGGTGAGCGCTCTCCTGAACGCAGAATCCGGTGGGAGCAGAAGGGTGGTCTGGTGGGACGGAACCGGTGAGGGCGGAAGGATGTTGAAGCCTGGAATCTATGTGGTTTATCTGGAGGCGATATCCAGTGCAGGAACATATCGGCAGCGTGTTCCCGTGGTGCTGGCACGAGGTTTATAGACATATTTTCACGGAATTTCCTATGTTATAGAATGTTTGATAGTTGCGGTAAATTGCCCGGTCCCCCCGGGCAACAGCCCAGACATTGCACTCTCCCCTTCGATTATTCTTTTGAGGACTGGCATGAAAAAGAATTCGAAGGTCAAGAAAACGGATCTTAAGGCATCGAAACAGAATAGATGGGATCTGGGGAACCAGATTTCCGGGGTGCTGCTGATTTCGCTTTCCCTCCTGATGGTGGTGAGCCTCGTCTCTCACTCACCGGAAGATCCACCCAATTCCAGCCGTCCACCTGAACTTGCTGAAAATCTCGCAGGGTGGATCGGTGGACATCTTTCCTACTATATGCTGTTTGTCGTGGGATATGGGGCGTATGTGATTACCGCCCTGGTCTTCCTGTGGGGGTGGAACCGGTTTCGTAGATCTCCGGTCGGACCGCTGGTTGGCCCAACGTTGACGCTGCTTACGTTGGTGGTGTTGTATTGCGGTGCTACCGGCGTTCCATCCCGGGGCAGGACCTATCTGGCCTTCCAACTGGGTGGCTGGCTGGGTGTGACCCTGGCGTCCGCCCTTCTGGTTCCCTACCTGGGCCGCATTGGATCCTACATTTTCCTGGGGACGGCCCTGGTCGTCTTGATGATGGTGGTGACGAACATCCCGTTCTCGCGAATTCCGGATCTGGTGGTCAGAGGTCTGCAGTCTGTCTGGTTCCGGTGCGGAACACTCGTTTCGGGAGTCGGCAGATTGGTGACGGGCTGGAGAGAGACATTCACCGTCTGGCGAAAGGCGAGGGCGATCGAGAAGCAGGAAAAGGCAAGGCTCAAAAAAACGCAGGAAGAGGCATCCGCCCGGGTAGCCATTCAGCCGGTAGAGCCTGTGCAGGCAGAAGCCTCCGGCGAAGAGGAGACCGAGGAGGAATTTTCGGAAGATCCGGAGGAGGCCTACGAAGAGCCATTCCCCGTGGAGGACGATTCCTGGGAACCGGAAGATTTGCCCGATCCGTTGCCCGAGCCAGAGATCGTGCTGCCTCCTGCAATGGATTTGGCTCATGGTTCGAATGGCCTGCAAGTCAGCAGGGCAGCCGATGTGCCCTATACGCTTCCAGATCTGAATTTGTTCGATGAACCCCTTGCGGAGGATGAAGGACCCGATCGAGAGACGCTTCTTGCGGGGGCCCAAACACTCGAAAAAAGCATGACCAGCTTTGGTATTGAGGGCAAGGTGGTGCAGGTAAATCCCGGCCCGGTAGTTACGGGATACGAGATTCAACCGCCAAGCGGCGTTAAGGTAAACCGCATTGTGAATCTGGCCGACGACCTCGCGCTTGTGATGAAAGCGCGAAGTATACGCATTCAGGCGCCGATCCCCGGCAAGGCGGCTGTGGGTATCGAGGTTCCCAACCTGAAGCCTTCTACTGTATTTCTGAAGGAGATTTTGCAATCCAGGGCTTTTCAGGATTCAGAGGACAAGTTGATGCTCGCCCTGGGGAAGTCGACCACGGGAGAGCCGATTTGCACCAATCTGGCTTCAATGCCCCACCTTTTGATCGCAGGTGCAACGGGTGCAGGGAAATCAGTTTGTATCAACGCGCTGGTAACAAGTATTCTGGTACGCTGCACACCCGAAGAAGTCCGCTTCATTATGGTTGACCCCAAAATGCTCGAACTGAGTATTTACAATCGGATACCTCATCTGCTTGCGCCTGTGGTGACGGAACCCAAGATGGCTTCCGAGGCCCTGAAATGGGCGGTGAGCGAGATGGAGGAGCGCTATCGTACAATGTCTCGATACGGGGTGCGTAACATCCTGGACTTCAACAAGAAGCTGGATCGTATGCGGGACTCGGCCGAATCTGAGGAAGACCGGGCAGATGTGCCTCCGAGATTGCCCTACATCGTTGTGGTAATCGATGAGCTTGCCGATCTGATGATGACCGCACCTGCAGATATTGAGGAATCTCTGGCAAGACTTGCGCAGATGGCCCGAGCGGTTGGCATTCATCTGATTCTCGCAACGCAAAGGCCCAGTGTCAATGTGATTACCGGTACGATCAAGGCAAACTTCCCTTCACGCATCGCCTTTCGGGTGGCCTCCAAGGTGGATTCCAGGACGATCCTGGACTGTAATGGCGCCGAGAAACTCCTGGGGAGAGGGGATATGCTCTTCATGCCAGCAGGAAAGCCGGAGCCTTTCCGGGTTCACGGGGCCAATATCTCGACAGAAGAAACGGAGCGCCTCGTAGGCTGGGTGAGCGGCCAGGGGGTGAAACTTAAGGGTGTGGATCTGGGTGAAGACGCGAGCAGCCGGCTGATGATGGATGACACGCGCGACGAGCGATTCGACGAGGCGCTCAAGCTGGTGGTGACCCACCAACAGGGATCCGCTTCGCTGTTGCAGCGTCGTATGAAGGTAGGATATGCCCGTGCGGCGCGGCTGGTGGATGAATTGGAAGAGGCGGGTGTGGTTGGGCCCTCAGATGGCAGCAGCAAGGGCAGAAAGGTGCTTGTTGATGAGTCGTATCTGGAACGGATGGCCGAGGATGAATACGATTCCGTGTGAGGAAGTAGCTAAGGAGGTTGCCGTGTCTGCTGCGAGAGGCAGTGTCTGGCTTTTGATGGTTGCTGCGGTGGCCCTGGTCTCCATACCTTGTTGGGCGATTAACGGCCCCGAAGTGATCAAGAATCAGCAGAAACGGTATGATGAGCTGAAGAGTTTATCCTGCAAATTCAAAAAGAAGCATTACTGGAAACTGGTGGGACAGGAAACCGAGATCAAAGGAAGGCTATACGTTCAGAAACCGGATCGTTTTCGCTTCGAAACGGGTGTTCAGACGGTTGTTACCAACGGGACTACGGCCTGGAATTTCGTACCTGAAAATGAACAGGTTCTGCTGAGTACCTACGAAAGGGTGCACGAGGATCAGAGTTACGAGAAACTGCTTTTCGATCTGATTCTTCTGGGCGGTTATGAGGGAGAA
>CAVOEZ010000466.1:0-4349 GCA_963694355.1 Latescibacteria bacterium UBA2968
TTCTGAGTCCTTTTTCAAGTTTGTCTGTGGCAAAAATCAGCTGCCGGTGTATCCCCGAGATTTCCAGACTTTTTTCGCGAGGTTCTGTGCTTCCCGACCCGGTTTGATGTTTCCAAGTATGCTGCTGGGCGGTTGTCCCTTTCCGCTTCTTTCCGGATCTGGAGACCAGTTGTCGTCGGCGTATTTCTTCCGTACCGATTCGTTCCTGAAATCGGGAAGGTCGACCGGTGAGGAGTCCTCGAGAGCGGATTTCCAGGCAAGAATTCCGGCAATGGACATGTCGATGCCCTTGTAAACATCGAGATATGGAGGTTCGTTCTTGCGAATGGCCTCAGCGAATGCGTGGTTGGTGAAGAAATCTCCTCCACCGTGCCCCGCTCGAACCGCCTTGTCATGGTGAACGGGGAAGTCCGGCTTGTAAACGGTTTCCGTTGGGACGCTCTTCCTCTTCTCCCACGGCTCACGCCAGACTCTCAGCAGGCTTTTGTCTCCGTGCCTGGTGTTTTCCATTAGTCCACGATTCCCGTGAATGCGCACATAGTTGCCGTGCCCTCGCAGCCCTCCATGCAAAGACTTCATCACGGCACCGTTGTCCATCCGGCAAATGATTACAGCGCAAGTGTCTGCACGTCCCATATGTTTCGTCTTGCTCGGATCTTCAAAATCGAAGGGGACCACGAAGCCATTCACCTTTACTGGTCGGGTATCGGTGATATACATCACGGGTGCTAAGGAATGCGTGCAGTAGTAAGTGGCGGGTATCCAGTTTCGCCAGTGGTTCTTTCCGCAGGAGCGCGCGAGCTTCACTTCGGGCGGGTCCGGGTGCACATATTCACCCTCACCGTATTTGAACTCACCGACCTCGCCCTTTTCATAGAGCCGTTTCATTTCCTGGTTGAAGGCCATAAAAGGGTAATTCTCGGCGAACATGTAGATCTTGCCAGATTCTTCTACTGCCCGTGCCAATGCTACACCTTCACCCAGTGTGTGACATGCGGCACATTCGCTCATCACGTGCTTGCCCGCTGCCAGTGCTTCTATCGCAAAAGGGGCATGTTGATGAAAGTAGTTGGCCAGCACGACCGCATCCATGTCGTGTTCGAGGAATGTTGCGTAATCAGAGTAGGTTGCCACTTTAAGCTGGTTCCCAACCTCGTGCAGCCTTTCCTCCCAGGAATCACACAGGGCCACCAATTCCGTTCCGGCGTGGGCAGCCCCAAGGGCAAAACTTCTCCCTCTGCCGATTCCGACAACACCTACCCGAATGGGTTTCTCTTTTCTGGATCGGGCCATGGCATACCTTTCAAGGGTGATCTTGGCATCTGATGGGCAAACAGGAAATCGGACTACAGAAGGCCCAGATCTCTTGCTTTGTCGATGACGAAGGATCTCTGTTCAGAAGTCAGTGGACGCCCCGGCAGACGAGGGACACCACAGTCTATCTGCAATTTTTCTGAGAGCAGAGCCTTCATGGAGGCTTGGTATCCGGCCTTGCGGAATATGGTGTACAGTTCGGCAGCTCGATCCTGTTCCTTCTGAGCGAACTCAAAATCGCCATTGTGATATGCATTCCAGATGCCCACCCACAGGTCAGGTGAAATAGACAGGGGTCCGTCTACACATCCACAGGCCCCAATGGTAAGGGCTGGAAGCAACAAGGCAGCACTTCCGATGAAACAGGAGAGTCCCAGTTTCGCGAAATCTCTCGTTGTACGGAATGCCGGGCCGGAGTGTTTCAGTCCAGCCAGCTGTGGCACATTCTCCTGAATCTTCTCAATGAGATCCAGCGTAATTTCGACGCCAGTACACTGTGGAAGGTTGTAGATGTACAGTGGCAGATCGGACGATGCACCAATGGCCCTGTAGTGCTCTACCACACCTTCATCATCGGGCTTGTAGAAGAATGGGGGGACGCAGCAGATCGCGTCCACTCCTGCCCGCGCCGCCTTTTCTGCCATCTGTGCTGCCCGTTGTGTGGTTGGTGCACCCACGTGCATGATGATCAATGCCCTGTCGCCAGAAACTTCCGAGGCAATCTCTGCGATTCTGCCATTTTCTTTATCATCCAGCAGCACGCTTTCTCCTGCGCCGCCAGCCACCCAGAAACCGTGGGCGCCCGCCTGGATGTTATACTCCATGATGGCTCGAAAGGCGTCCTCATTCAAACTGCCCTCCGCATTGAACGGCGTTACCAGCGCAGGAAATACCCCACGAAACTCTGACATTTCAAAAATCTCCCTGTGACACGATCTGTCCACTCTTGATGGTTATGGCGGGCTCCCAACACCCGCCGGGGTGTTCCACTCCCTGTGCATCCGAGAGTGGGGCTGAGGAAGGATTCCAGCTGAGCACAGCAAGGTCTGCGTACAGGCCAGGGCGAAGGGCGCCCACTTCCTTGTTCAGCCGGAGATGTCGTGCAGGTGCAGCGGTTACAAGCTCGAATGCACGCGATTCCGGAATTCCCAATGCCACGAGCTTTGACATTGACCTCGCCAGGCCATGGGGTGGTTCCAATCCCACGTGCCGGACGTACTGATCGCTCGATATGGTGTCGGGAAAGAAACCCTGTTCCACCGCCACGCGGGCAGTTTCAAATGAGAATGAAGCGATTCCGTGACCCAGGTCGAAAAGGACGCCCCGCTCCCGAGCACCCCAGACTTCATCAACCACCTCACCCTCTTTGACGATGGCTTGAGGCATGTTGTGATAGCAATAGGTCATCGCATCGCCAGGTCGGAGTTTGGACAGCTGGCTCGCCAGGGTGCGGTCTGGATGGCGACGGCTGCCAAACAGTATCGGCAGATCGGTCTTTTCTGCGACCTCCAAGCCCGCCGCCAGGACTGTATCCGGATCGGTATCGCCACAGGCGATGGTCGAGGTATTCACAGAAATTCCCCAGATCTCATCCGGGTGATCTCGAATGGCCCCGATACACCCGGCGATGTCCAGATCTGCGGGATCGGAGAAACACCCGCCTGCCATGGATTCGCCCGATTTAGACAGGTTGATTGCAAGGACCACTCGGGTGTCGGAACCGTGGATTGTCTTGTCGATATAATCCTTGATATTGGCCGCCCCTGCGTCACCCTGCGACATTGCGGTGGTTACCCCACGGGACAACAGGTAATCATCCGGGTCGATCCCATATTTCGAATCTCCGTGTGCAGGATGCGCGTGGAAATCGACAAGGCCGGGTAGAACGACACCCTCGGAGATCTCAAGGACACGTCTGGCGCTTCCGGAGACCTCACTGCCAAATGCGACGATGCGGTCTTCTTTAATGCCGACGGAACCAGGACCATCGTGATCGCTGGCCGGACAACACACGCGAGAAGCACGAATCAGCAAGTCGTAATCCTTCATTACCTCTCCTGTTCAAGGGACAAGGGATGCCAGGCCCTCTTGCGGCAGTACGTCCCTAGCGAGTTCCTTTTCCACAATGACGCGGTCGCCTTCCTGGATACGGATGTTTCCCGTGAATTCATCTGATATCGGTAATTCCAGTTCCACCTTTCTGTTTCCAGAACTGATTTTCATCCGGACGTGATCGTCCTCCGCCACCGTGTTCACATTCTCTTCGTCTGGTTCCATATCCAGATCGCCAACATGAATCAGGTGCAGGAACAGGTCGATCTTGCGCGGTTCTCCAGGGCTGACTTCCATTCGCCATCTGCCCATCAATTCCGGGGTTTCGTCGTATTCGATTTTACCAATCGGATACTGCTTGTCTCTGATATACTGAGAAGGCCCGGCATCGATTGCGTAGTTCACCCCATCTGCGAGGAATTCCTTCCCTGGACCTCCCACCTTTTCAAGGACTGCATCTGCCGGTAAAAGTGTCTGGACAAGGACGCGGCCACCGTTCTGGATGGACGTCCAGGATTGACCTGAAACCTTCGGTTCGTTAGCGTGGTGGAGCAGCCAGGTTTTCCTGAAGGTTTCGTCCGTCGTTTCAACCCGATCGAATACTACGAAATGTGCCGGCGGAAGGAACAGGAAGTGCCGGATCATTTTTCTACATTTATCCGGGTTGCAGGTGGCCGTGGCATCTCCCACCACATAGGTGAATTCATGGTTGGTCTCAAATGCGAGCACTTTTGAACCCATGGCCTGGTTCTGTCCTCCGGCCTGACCGAAGACATCACCATTCCAGTATGGAGAGGGGGCCTCGCCCGGCATCTTGATCAGAACGCAGTTATGGGCGACAGTTTGCGCGAAATAGTTCTGGAGATTGTCGGTATTTCCATTTCTGGTACCGCTATCAAGGGCGATGAAGCCGTTTTTGAAAATTGTAAAGTGTGTGGCATCGTAGTGCCTGTGGCTTTTCAGTGTTCCACCGCAGGCGAAAA
>CAVOEZ010000467.1:0-4349 GCA_963694355.1 Latescibacteria bacterium UBA2968
GTGTGAATCACTGGGTTGATGAAGTTCCTGGTCTGCTTGGTGAGGATGTGACCCTTACGTTGAACGTCGAAGCAGCCGCGGTGGGGAAAATGAATCCCTGTAATCCTTGTGCCGTTAATCCCTGTGCAAAAAACCCGTGCGAAAAGAACGCGTGTAATCCGTGCGCGAAGAATGCCTGCAATCCCTGCGGCAAGTAACTCACGGTAACAGCAGTAGATCTTTGAGAGCGCAAGGTTTCGACCTTGCGCTTTTTTGCGTTTGAAACCGAATTGACATCCCGGTGTACTCTACATATACTGGTTCGCCTCAATGTGTCGGCGCTGATCACCTCCGTTTTGGCAATGGTTCACACACACATGTTACACAATTATCCAGGAGGCAATATGCCTGTTACAGCTGATTTCGAAGCATATCTATCAGAGGACTGGTATGGCCATCCGATGACTGTGAGTGCCCTGCTCGAATGCGAGGCCGAGGCAGGCTTCGAGTATGCCGTTGTAATGCCGCAGACGAAACTCGATCCGGATAACGATGGCTTGCTCTCGGCGCTCGAGGGGCACTCGAATCTGCTGCCGTGTGTGATGATGAATCCGCACCTGGGTGAAGATGGAATTGCTCTGCTCGAAGGATATGTCACTCGGGGTGCCAGGGGGGTCAAACTGATGGGTGCCATCCACGAGTTCGAGGTGGATGACCCGATAGTTCATCCCTATGTGGAAGCTGCAGGCAGGTTGGGTATCGTGGTGTCGATCCACTCGGATAAAGGAAATTGCAGCGCCGACCGGTTTGCGGCAATCGCTGGAAAATACCCTGAGGTTCCGATCATTATGGACCACATGGGATTTCCGGATCACTTTGAAGAGGGACTCGCGGTTTGCCGTGAACACGAGAATATTTCTATGGGGACAACCATTCTTCGGTTTTACAAGCGTTGGGCCAATAACCCGGAAGAGACTGTTCCTGTGGAACTTGGCAGAGCCGTTGACCAGTTGGGGCCGGAACGTGTTGTCTTCGGTTCCAACTTGCCCGAATACCGTCCCATCCAGGTGAAACGGGCGATCCAGAGACTTGCCCTGGGCAAGGAAGCGGAAGACCTGATTTTTGGTGAGAATCTCGCCCGGATCTACGGGATCTGATATTCGTGGAAACCTTGGGCGAATTTCTGCCCGTGACGCATTGGGAGGCTAATGATTTGGAAAGATTACGAACGGGAGTGATCGGTGTTCGTGGCATAGGTGGCCGACACGTGCAGGATCTGGCCGATTCCGACTTGGCTGATCTTGTGGGCATTGCCGACCTGGACCAGGATCTGGCCGCGAAACTTGGTGAAAGCCACGGTGTGAAGGTGTGGTCAGATTATCGCGATATGGTGGAAAAGGAAAATCTGGATGCCGTGGTGATCGCCACGCCGCATCACCTGCATGCACCCATGGGGCAATATTGTCTGGAGGCCGGTCTCCATACGTTTGTAGAAAAGCCGATTGCGAATTCGATATCCGAGGCAGACAAGATGATCGCGGCTGCTTCCGCACGAAATCTCGTGCTTGCTGTAGGGCACAATTATCGCACTTTTCCGGGTAACCGGGCGATGAAGAAACTCATCGAAGAGGGCGCACTGGGTGAGATCTACCGGGTGCTCTGGATGTGGCTGGAGGCGAGGCCTGAAGGATACTACGACAGGGACATCTGGAGATGTACCTACGAACACGCCGGCGGTGGGGTGTTGATGAACCAGACGAGTCACGATCTGGATCTGCTGTGCTGGATGATGGGGGATCCGGTAGAGGTCTCTGCAATGGTTTCCAGTTGGGGTCACAAGGCGGAAATTGAAGATACCGCCATTGCAAATATCAGGTTCGCCTCAGGCGCGCACTGTAATGTCCAATTGAGCATATGCGATCGTCGTTTGAACTACCGGCAGATATCAGGAGATCTGGGCACACTGGTTTATCAGGACGAGAAGAATGCCAACTCGCACATCCCGGATGAGTTTCGGATAGGCAGGTATGAAACACCGATGCGGTCGTATATCAACGGCGAAGAAGGGGGCGTGTCCAGGCAGCCGGGCATTACCTGGGAGGATGTTCACATTGAGGATGGCGGTGAAACACTGCTCAACAGTTTCTTGCGAGCGGCCGCGACTGGTGGAGAGCCCATCACCGATGGGATCACGGCTCGACGCACCCTGGAACTGATCAACGCGATTCTTTATTCTGGAATAAGGAAAGAGGTTGTTGAATTACCACTGGACCGCAATAATTACGATGCACTTCTGGAGGAACTCAAACAGGGCCACGTTGGCCCGTTTCGACAACCCAGATAGGACATTTAATCTAGAGAATGCCCGAGGGAGGAAGACTTGCAGGTCTTCCTGCTTAATTTTCGTTGTGATATGTTGTCGCATCCCGAATTGTATCGAAATTCTCGATGGGGCATACGAGCGTTGGCTCCGCAACCGGCAACCCCGAATAAAGCGCGGAAAAGTCCACCGCCTCACCCGACAGATACCTGAAGGGGACCCCGAGGACCTGCAGAATGGCGGCGCTTGCGGCATAGTCCCAGATCGAAGCCTGGTCGAATGCGCCTATTGCTGATCCCCTTGCCACATAACACAAGTGCGCCGCTGCGGATCCCAGGCTGAAGATCTTTCCACCGTAGTTTATGCTCAGCTGGCTATGTGCTCCTTCGCTTACCATGAGTACGGCATTGCTGCTGATCTGGGTCCGGGGAGGCTCGAGGCGCACGCCGTTATGGAATGAAGTTTTGCCATCGGTATGATAGATGTCACCAATGGCAGGCAGGATGAAGGCGCCAAGGGTGGGCACACCCAGTTTTAATACACCTACTGAAACGCCCCATATCGGGAATCCGAGATTGAACGCCCGGGTCCCGTCTACAGGATCGATCGCCCAAACGATCGGCGACTCGGGTTGAGGATTTTCTCCTTCCTCACCAAGAATCGCATCGTCGGGTCTTACCCGGCTGATCTGGCTTCTGAGATACTTTTCAACATCGAGATCTGCCTGGGTAACCCAGGATTCGTCAGGTTTAAGGGTGCCCTTCGTTTTGCCGAAATGCGAAAGTGCAAGTTTCCCGGCTGTCTCTACGATCTCGAGCATCCAGCTGACGTCAATTTCGGGCATATGTTTCCTTCTGTTCCTGTTTTTGTGGTGACGGTGAGCTCCCGTGACAATGGAACATACAAGATTGGGAAGGCATTGCCAAATTCAGCGGATGGGCACTAAAGAACATTGCGTGGAAAACGGTGGGATGCTATCTTGTCGCGCGGAAAAATACGTCACAGCCAACCCGAAAATGGAGTAAATCAGGAATGAAGGAAGGAAAAAAGAAACTGCTGATAACAGGTGCCGCAGGAATGGTTGGCACCACCCTGCGTACGCTTCTGCGAGACCGCTATGATTTTCGGCTCCTGTTCCATAAAACTGTTCCCGATGATGTTCATGAGCAGGATGAAGTGGTAAAGTCCAGCGTTGCCAATTTGCAGGACATGATCAAGGCAGCGGAAGGCTGCGATGTCATTGTCCATCTTGCCATTAGAAGGTGGTCTGGTATGATGGAGTCCGATGTGGCAGAGGCTACGTTTGAAGTGGATATGCCGGGCGTATACAATATCTATGAGGCGGCCAGGATCAACAAGGTGCAAACGGTGATATTTGCGAGCACAAATCACGTTACGGGTCTCTACGAGCAAGAGGGGCTGGTAGCAACCCCGGATAGCCCGGTTCGGCCCGATGGCATTTATGGGGCGGGTAAAGTATTTGGCGAAGCCCTGGGTCGGTTTTATTCCGACCAGCATGGGCTAAGGGTGATTTGCCTCCGAGTTGCGAATTACAAATCGGAAGTCGAGCCCTCCCGGTATTACGAACCGGGTTGTTCACGGTGGCAGAGTCCCAGAGATCTTGCCCAACAAGTCTGGCGAAGTATTGAACAGGAGGATGTTAAGTTCGGGATATTCTATGGTGTGTCTGCGGGCAGCGAAAAGAAATGGGATCTGACGAATGCGAGAGACTTGCTGGGATATGAACCGGAAGATAACGGGTCATTGGAAAAGTACCGGGAGAAGAACAAGAAACCATCTTAAGAGCGGTGTCTGAGAAGATCGAGTATGTCGATGACGCAGTTTCGTTTCGAGAATAGGGGGACGTTGTGATCAAGGAAGGAATGAAGGTGCTGGTGTTCAGCGCCCATGCGGCTGACTTTTGTTCGCGGGCAGGAGGGGCGATTATCAGGTTTGTCGAGGCGGGTGGAACCGTGGATGTTTTTGACCTCAGCTATGGGGAGCGGTGCGAATCACCCGCGTTATATACCAGAAACCCAAAGCCCACGAT
>CAVOEZ010000468.1:0-4348 GCA_963694355.1 Latescibacteria bacterium UBA2968
ATGGGATTTCGCCCGTTTATCTGGCTTGGAGATGAAGAACGCGGGCTTTCCTGGTTCTCGGAAACAGACCAAAACTGGATAAACGGCGATCCCCAGAGTGTTACCGAAATTTGCCACGAAGGAAAGCGCGTCACCCTCCGTATCCACCTCGTATCGGAACCAGTGAACCTCGTACCAGGCACGCGAGCCGGCAAGCGCTTTACCGGATTTGGTGAAGACGCCACCCCACCGGCGCCCGGCGGCAAGATCACCGACCACCTGCAATTCAGTTTCGGAATACAGGCAACACCCGTGAAACCGGTGGAGACCGATGCCTGGGATCATCGCATCATCTGTATCGGACAGGCCTCCAGTGGATTTCGTTCTCGCCTGAACTATTCGGGACGCGCACTGGATCGTCTCGTGAAGGCGGGCGTCAGAACGGTTGTCCTGTTCGAGCACTGGGCAGACGCGGAAGGGTACCCACAAACCCCGCATGCAGTTGCCGCGAAAAAGTTGGTCAAGGCGTGTCATGAACGCGGACTCAAAGTCCTCTTTTACTTCGGATTCCTCATATCCGACATTGCCAAAGAGTGGGAGGATTTTGGAAAAGACAGCCTCATTCTCCCCAAAGGCGGTTATCCCCTATTTCTCTACGAACCCCAACCCGGACAATCTGCCTGGCGAGTGTGCCTGAACAGCTCGTGGCAGGACCTGATGGCCGATGGCATCGCCAAAACAGTCGAGGAATACGATCTGGACGGCGTTTACCTCGATGGAACAGAGTATCCGTTCGGATGCTGCAACACGGAACATGGGTGTGGCCACGTGGACTCGGAAGGGAAAATCTCGCCCACCTACCCGATATTCGGGGTGCGGAGTGCGATGCGCAGGATCTACCATGCCGTGCGCAGTCGAAAGCCGAATGGCCTCGTCAATGTCCACAACTCCACCTGCATGACCATGCCGACTCTGGGATGGGCAACCAGCTACTGGGATGGGGAACAGTTTCAGAATACCGGACAAGGGACTGATGTCGCACAGCTGCTGCCCTTGGACGCATTCCGCGCCGAATTCATGGGCCACCAATGGGGTGTCCCCGCCGAATTCCTATATGCCGGGAAGGCATATTCCTTCAAGCAATCATGGTCGTTTGCGCTCTTGCACGACATACCGGTTCGTCCACTCCCCCACTTCTACGCCGATGAAGAGGACAATACGGACGAGGACATGGCGCTTACCTCAGCCATTTGGAAATTGATGGACAACTTTGGAAGGAAAAAGGCGGAGTGGCTGCCCTATTGGCGGAACGAAGACTATGTATCCGTTTCACCAGCAGGATGTCACGTGAGCCTCTACAAACATCCAAAAAATGGCGTACTCGCGGTGGTTTCAAATCAGAGCGGGAAACACAAAACCGTCAAGATGAGACTGGATTATGAAAAACTGGGCAGGAAACGAGGGAAGGATGTCTTTGATGCAATGACAGGTTCGGGAATTTCGCCGCAAGGTGAGCATATCGTTCTGCAGCTTGACTACCTGGAGTGGAAGCTGGTGTGGATCAGGTGAGCGCTCTGTCTCCTGAGCTGATGCCCGGGCCGATAAGTTGATGACTTACTGTCTTAAAAGGAGGCTTGTACATGTGGACGGATGAACAGCTGGCGACATACAATGAACAGGGATTTCTCTTTCAGCCCGGGCTTCTCTCGCAGCAACAGATCGATGACCTGCAGGCCTCAGCTGCCGATCTGATGAACGAGAAGGATAATCCGGAGGAGGTGCATATCGTCCGTGAAAAGAGCGGGCCGGTACGCACCGTCTTCTGCATGCACCGTCGTGTGGAGCCCTGGCGAAGCCTCTGCAGATCGGAAGCGATAGGTGGACCCGTTAAGCAAATTCTGGGCAGCGACGCCTACATCTTTCACAGCAAGCTGAACTACAAGGAGTCTTTCGAGGGCAGCGTGTGGAGTTGGCATCAAGACTACGGCTACTGGCAATACGACGGGGTGGATGATCGCATGGTGTCCGTCCAGATTATGTTTGG
Source organism: Latescibacteria bacterium UBA2968 (assembly GCA_963694355.1). Taxonomy (GTDB): domain Bacteria; phylum Latescibacterota; class UBA2968; order UBA2968. The sequence continues at coordinate 2,024 of CAVOEZ010000468.1, forward strand.
TGACAACACGATTCACAATGGCTGCATTCTCCTCGTCGAGGGCTCGCACAAGTGGGGCGCACTGGATCACTATAGCGACGAGGTGACCACAAGCTACAAACAGTGGTGTATCCGTCCCGATGAGCTGCGGAAACACGTCACAGACGAAAGTGCGATCTATCCGGTAGTCGGCAAGGCCGGTGACGTCTGCTTCTTCGACTGCAATATCTTGCATGGCTCCAACCACAACTTCTCACCGGTGCCGCGTAACACAGTGGTCTTCGCCTACAGCGCCATCGACAACATCCCCAAGGGTGTAGACAATCCTCGAGAAGACTGGGTTGTCTCGCGTGAGTACGAGCCGGTTACCGCCGGGCTGAAGACTCCTTAGCCCAATGCCGGTTAACGTTGTGGCAGAGGGACCGCCCTGAGTTCAGCCTAATCCAATGAAAGGAATCATCGCACGCAGTACCTGAAATTCGGAAATACCAACCTGGACGTCTCTGAAGTCTGATTTGGCCCCACGCGCTTCTCGGCCAAGGAGCGGCGCAGCGCCCGGTAATAGCCGGCCGCCCAGGATCTCAGCCCCAAACTATGCCAGTCGGTCTCGATCCGCGCCAAGATCAAGTCCATGCAACTTCCAGTGGCAGACGGGGCAAAGCAAAATATAGAAATTGCCTTCCCCATCTGTGGAGACAATGGTGAAGGATACTGAGGAGAACACAGAAAAATGCCCCCGTGACCTACTTGGGGGCATCAAAGCCTACGTCTACCAATTAGGCTACGGTCTTCATCTTCCTCCACACATCCTGCTCCAGCGTGTCCCCGCAAGACCAGAACGAGCCTATGGTGCCAGTGAAGCCAGCGCCTCTTCCTCGCTTTCGCATATCTCTGCTCGACCCAACAGCCCCATAATCTGAAATGTCTTCGCAAGAATCGGCACCACGCTACAGAATGCCACACGCCCGCCCTGCTCCCGCACCTTCTCGATCAACTCGATCAGAATTGAGATGCCCCATGCTGTTGGCGATGGGAGATTTCTCTAGGTTGATCACCAGGGACTTTGCGCCCTCCCGGATCAATGCCTCTCCTGCCTCAGCCACAGGTTCAGCCTCTGCACCGTTGATGTAACCGTCGGTTTCCAGTATGCCGATATTGCCCGACCGCCTTGTTTGAACTTCCACTGCTTGTGCCATGATCCCCTCCTCTCATCGTCACGCGGAACTGCTCTACCCCTCCACCCGCAAGACCACACAGGTCATGTCATCCGACTGTGGCACATCGCCCTTGAAGGCGGCTACCTCAGCCAGGAGGTGGTCAATGGTTGCTTCCGCTGATAGGTTATCCTTGCAGGCCTGGAGGATGGTGGCTTCGGTGCGTCCGTAGCCAAATTGCTGGCCAGAGGCGTTATCGGCCTCGGGGATGCCATCGGAGCAGAAGACGATCCGGTCTCCTGGCTGTAGTTGTGTCTCAACAACCTGATACTCTGTGTTGGCGCGAACACCTAGTGGATATGCGTCTACCTGGAGTTCCGTGATCTCTTCTGTTGCCGCCCGGAAGTGGTAGGGATACGGACAGCCACCGTTAGATAGCCGAAGATTACAAGTTGACGGGTCCAGTTCACCCAAGGTGAAACAGACAAAAGTCCGGCGGTCCAGGATGCGACAAAGTGACTCGTTCAATTCACCGAAAAGCTGGCGAACCGGCTCCCCGCGCCGGATCTGACTCTCCAATACACCGCTGAAAAGCACCACGGGAATGGCGGCGGCCATCGCATGACCTGTGACATCCGCCATCGCGACAGATAGTCTACCATTATGGTCAAAATACTGGAAGAAGTCGCCACCGACCTCGGAGGCCGGTATGCAATCTCCCGCGATGTCTAAGCCGTGAACGGTCGGGTGTTCCGAGGGCATCAAACGCATCTGCATATCGTGAGCAGTGCGAAGTTCCCCTTCCGCTTCTTCTCGCAGCCGCCGATCCCGGCGGACCACACGCACCGTCTGCCAGGCAGTGAGCAAAACAAAAAGACTGAGACCCGACATCCACCCCATTCGTTCATACGGCAGGTGGACCGTCAAGGTTACAATTGCCGGCGACTCCGAGTAGGCCAGATCCCGATCCACCGCCAGAACCTCGAATATGTAACTCCCTGTAGGCAGGTCCTGATACTCAACCTGCTGCTTTCGCGTTGTCCGCCAGTCTTTATCGTAACCAGTGAGACGATAACGGTAGACGATTCCACCCGCACTTGTCTTGAAGCTATACCCCGCAAAGTGGAATGTTGTAAGAGGTGTACCCGAGTCCACAGACACCTGGTCCATACCTGCATACCGTCTGTCTGCC
>CAVOEZ010000469.1:0-4346 GCA_963694355.1 Latescibacteria bacterium UBA2968
GCCCCCATGGGAAAATGGCTCAACGTCATCCTGGAGGCGTGAACCACATATTCCGTATAGTTCACCAGAATATTTGCGCCTACCGAAACCAGCACGGCGAGCACCACAGACCGGACACTCACCACCTGTTTCGAGGTGGACTGCGTGGAGTGTTCGTCGGAAACACTGGAAAATGACGAATTTTGAGCCATTCGTGGGATCACTTCAGGTGAATTCAGCTAAGGATAAAGACTTTAGTATCCATGGATGTTGTGGCCCGCTCCGGGAAACCAGACGATATCCACAAGAAGGGAGAGGCCGATGCCGGCGGTGTAGCCGATCAAGACACCAAGGAAGAATGGCCTGAATCGTCTGTAGAGCATTGCCCCGCCGATCCGCAGGATGATAAACTTGATCGCCCAGGCCAGAAATATCGAAAAAACGGTGTAACGCACAGATGTGCCGGTACCCGCAAGTGCGAACCCGATGGGATGAAGTGGCCACCAGGGCAATCGGTACTTCAGAAATGTCAGAACCGACATGCCAGCCGCGCCGATCCCGAAAAGGGTTAGCTGGAACTGGTCAACGGGCTCCGGATTGCGCATCGTCGCCAGAACGCTCGAGAAACCTGCCTTGCTGTATCTGGTGAAAGGAAAATCATTGAAATTATACGCGCCGTACTGATAGCCAAGGTAGAGCGTGTAAAGGATGGAAACTGCCGACCCGATTCCGAATGCGATAAACATCCCGGCGAGTATTCGGCTTCGTCCCTCCCGGGGACAACTGTCGGCAATTTTGGCCCCATGGGTCACGGAAGGCATGAAAAGCCCTTTGCCGTACGCCTGAATCGTATTCGTGAACGCCAGAACGGTCAGACTCGAGCCCGACAGGTTTTGCGAACCCAATGCCGAGGTCACAAATCCCTGTGCCCCAACAGGCATGCTCACAAAGACCAGACCAACGTCCGAAACGATCCGGGACACACCAATATACAGTATCAAAGTGGCAAATACAAAGAGGCAGGAAACGGTGAAAGCCATCCCCGCCTGAGTGAGCCAGAGAATGGAAAACAGGACGCTCCCGATCAATCCCAGAACAGCCGTGCGATACGGCATCATTTCATCTGAATCGTCCAGTTGCTTGTCCTGCCCCAGTGTTTTCTTAATGACATTCTTGAGGTGCCCCCTCGCGGTCCACAGACTCCAGAATACCAGGGCAAAGAACGCCCCCAGAGGAATCCATCTGAAATCGGTGGAGGCATGTTTCCAGCCGCTGGCGTCCACACCCAGTCGATTCAACAACCCGCTCCGGATAATGAACATCAGATCGAAAAACCAGAGACTGAACAACACATCGATATTCGCGAAATAGGCGAATGAAATCGTGAACATATTGATCCGGGTCCAAACGCCCGGAAAGTATCGCTCCGCACCTATCCATGGTCCCCACTGGATGTTCGGGATGGTGGGAAAGCCCGGCACGAAATAGTTGATCATGTTCCATGTCAAAATTCCGAATGCTGTGAAGAAACCGATCCAGAACAGCTTTGGGAATCGTTCACCCTCCAGTTCGGTCAGGTCAATTACTGGCCGCAGAATCGGGTAGGTGAGACGTTCACTTTCAACCCATTGCTTGCGCAGGATAACGGCTATGCAGACCGATGCCACGAACAGGGCGAGTACCAGCAGCATCCAGCACACCACGGGTACAAACCAGACACTCCATGGAATCTCTCCACCAGGTGGCAACCCTTCGAACAGATGATCAAGTGTCCCGTTGACATTTCTGGGGGCAAGCCACTCGGGAATGTAGGGATGAAAGAACGTCCCCCACTGATTCTCTGGGTCCGCGAAATAGAACGGCGCTGCAATAGCGCCCAGGAAATACCCGGTAAGACCCACAGAGGGAATGGCGCCACCCACGAGGCCACACGCCAGGGTAACAAGCAATTCCGTGGACGAAAGGGCGTATTTGCGGGCGATCCACCGACAGGCCGGGTTCAGAATGAGTACCAGGAACAGATATACCATCAAGGAGCCCATGGGGAAGTGGCTGAGCGTCAGTCTCGATGCGTGGATCACATATTCGATGTAATTGACCCACAGATTCGCAGCCACTGCCACACCGACGCCAATCAGAACAGACCTGCCGGTTACACCACCTGCTTGTGGCATATCAGCTCTCGATGTGGCCGATGTTTCAGGCATTGCCATGGTAGATCCTCCTACTCAATCGACTTGACTCAAAAGGCAACTCGTGCGTTCAATATCCGTGAATAGAATGGCCGCCGCCCGGAAACCAGATAATGTCAACAATGAGGGACAGCGTAATCCCTGCGGTATATCCCGTCAGCACACCCAGAAAGAATGGCTGATATCTTCTATACATCGTAGCGCCACCCATCCGCAGAAGGAAGAACTTGATCGCCCATGCCAGGAATACAGAGAACACGCCATACCGCACGTAGGTGCTGGTACCGCTCAATGCGAATCCGATGGGATGGAACGGCCACCACGCGAATCGGTATTTCAGGAAAGTCAGCAGAGACATAGACGTCGCACCAATGCCAAACAGGATCAGACGTGTGGCATCCGGCGGCTGCGGATTCTTCATCTGCGAGAGGGCAGACGTGTATCCGTATTTACTGTAATGATTAAAGGGGTAGTCATTGAAATTGTAGGCCCCGTCCCTGTATCCCAGGTAAAGTGTGAATACGATCGTAGCGAGAACAGCCACGGTAAACGCCACGATCACACTCGCAAGCACCTTTCTTCGATCGTCCCTGGCACAAAAATCTGCCACCTTTGCCATCTGGCTCAGCGCCGGCATGAAAAGCCCTTTCCCGTAAGAATAGAGCCCGTTCGAAAAAGCCAGAACTGTAAAGCTGGATTCGGACATGTTCCGGGTTCCCAGAACTGATGTCACAAGCCGTTGGGCACCCACAGGCATACTCACAAAAACCAGCCCGACGTCACAGACGATTCTGGCAACGCCCAGATAGAGTACCAGCATGGCGAAAACCAGGAGGGCGGACATACCCATGTCCATACCCGCCTGCCAGAACCAGAGCATCACAAACACTACGCTGCCTCCCAGCCCCAGAAGCGCAGCCCGGTACCCCATCATCTCTTCAGACTCATCCAGCCCGGCATTCTTTCCAAAAGCAGTTCGCACGACCGCTTTGAGATGCCCTCTCGCAACCCATAGACTCCAGAACACGAGCGCAAAAAACGCACCGAGAGGAATCCATGCGAAATCTCCCGAGGCATGCGCCCAGGAACTGGCGTTGAACCCCAGGCGATTCAGAATACCGCTTCGAAGAATGAATACCAGATCGAAAAACCAGAGGCTGAAGAGGATATCGGTATTGGCGAAATAGGCGAAGGATATGATGAAGAGGTTGATTCGGGTCCACACACCGGGGAAGTATCGCTCGAACTTGATCCACGGCCCCCACTGAATATTAGGGATCTTGGGAAATCCCGGAACGAAATAATTCACCATGTTCCAGACCATGATCCCGAATGCGATCATAAATCCTATCTTGAACAAGCGGGGATAATCCGGGCGTTCGGACATCGTGGTCAATTCCATCACCGGCGTCAGCACGGGATAGGTCAGCCGCTCACTCACCACCCACTGCTTCCTCAAAATCACGGCGATGCAGACAGAAGCTGTAAAAAGGGCCGCAACCAGCGCCAGCCAGCACGCAACGGGAACGTACCATACCTCCCATGGAATGGACTCACCCGGCGGCAATCCTTCATACAAATAATCCAGTGCGCCATTTTCATTCCTTGGTGCCAGCCACCTGGGGATGTGAGGGTGAAAATATTCCCCCCACTGATTTTCGGGGTTTGCGAAATAAAAGGGTGCTGCAATCGCGCCTAACAAGTATCCCGTAAGCCCGACCGAGGGGATGGTACCGCCTACCAGTCCGCAGGCGAGCACAACCATTAGCTCGGACGTGGAAAGCGCATATCTCTTAGCCAGCCTTCTGCAAATCGGGTTTATGGCCAGAACCACCGACAGATAGGCCATCAGCGCCCCAATGGGGAAATGGCTTCCCGTCATCTGCCGCGAGGCGTGGATCACATACTCGATGTAATTCACCCACAGACTCGACCCCGTGGCAACCGCAACACCCAGCCCAACCGATCTGAGCGTCACGCCCGACTTTTCGGAGACTTCTGCAGATGCTTCACTCAATCCTGCTCTTACGGACATACCGAACTCCCGACTCCTACGCCACACCGGCCGACCAGGTGTTACCGCCGGCCCTTACCGTGCCATCGGATTTCAAATACTCCGCACAGTGGATACCGCCTCCCAGGCCATCTACCGACGTCACTTCATGACACATGGCG
>CAVOEZ010000470.1:0-4332 GCA_963694355.1 Latescibacteria bacterium UBA2968
GGGGTCAATGGCTTTCATAGTCTTACGGAAAGTACAGACGCCAGATTTTGCCGTGAGGTATTTAGTTTTGACGCGGCTACATCTCAGAATCTCAGCCTATTTCCATCTCTCAATCCCTCCATCTCTCAATCTCAGAATCTCAGCAACTCAGCAACTAAGTAGCTCAACCCGACACATCTAAACAGAGGAATAACTCCTGATCGCGCAAGTAGAGCTTGCCATTGGCAATCACCGGATGCATCCAAATCTTGCCTCGCTCACTACGCTGCTCGGACTGGGGCGAAAGCGTAAAACGACCCCGTTCCCTCCAACCATCCGGGAATGCATCAATCAACACAACCGTGCCACTGTTCTCCTCCAGACAATAGAGCTTTCCATCGGCGTAAGCGATAGCTCCCTTGCCCAGTTCGCGTTTTTCAGCCCACACTTTTTCGCCCGTTTTCCAATCCTGGCACACCCACCCGACCGCGTCGGAATAGCCATACAAATAATTGCCCACCCGGATGACACCGCCGTGGTGATTTTTCATCACTTTATTGCTGTAAACGTCTGAGACGCTTTGATCTGGGTTGATCTCCACCAGGACACAACCGGCACCATAACCCGCACTGATATACACCTGGTTATCCTGCACAATGGGCGTCGGGACAACCGCCACACGTCCTCCCCTGAAATCGGCCTGCCACAACACACTTCCATCCTCCGCCGCAATTCCGGAAAACTGTTTCTGAGTCAGTTGAACATACTGCTCCACGCCTTGAATCTCTGCCGGCACAATCGAAGCATACTGGGCGTTGTCCTGCCAATCTCCAGACTGCCAGACCCGCTTGCCTGTGAGCTTGTCCAATGCGGCCACGGTGCCTTTCTTTCCTCCCGGAGTACAAAGCACCAGAGCTCCATCGACCAACACCGATTCCGTATACCCCCATTTTTGGATGACGCCTCCCAAAGACTTCATCGTCTTCTTCCATTTTATCTTTCCATCGCTCACGGAAGCACAGACCAACAGTCCCTGCGCACTCATGCCATAGACACGATCTCCGTCCACGGTAGGCGTACCTCGTGGACCGTCGCCCCAAGGACTTCCAAATTTACTCCCCATCGAGGTGGACCACAGAGTCGCCCCGCTCTCCTCATCCAGGCAAATAAGATACTCCTTATTCTTCCTGGCCCCCATGATAAAGATTTTGCCACCCACGATGGCCGGGCCCGAGTATCCCAATCCCACGTCTCGGGAAAGCCACAGCTGGCTGGGGCCGCCTGCAGGCCACTCCTGCAGCAATCCAGCCTCCGAGGAAATACCGGTCCTGTCAGGACCCCGGAACTGCGGCCAATCCACTGCTTCCGTTCTTTGCAGGGTAAAAAACAAGATCCCAAAACAGAAGGCGAACAACAATTTATTCAACTTGATCATAGTGGCAGACGTTGAGGTGATAAATGTAAACAGGCCCGATTTCACAGAGCCAACGAAATCCGGTCGAGCGTAATCGGTCCTCGTCCAAACCGTATGACGAAGCCATGGATAATCTTAGGCTCATGAAATTTAGGAAAAAAGTTCTCTCTTGAGTTCCATGGGGCCCTACCCCTATTGCCCTCTCCCGTTGTGATTTCAGAAAACCAAGTGTCCCTATCAAAACTTTAGGTAGTGTCCTAATCTGCAAAAGAGCTCCTCAGAATCTCAGCCTATTTCCATCTCTCAATCTCAGAACCTCAGAATCTCAACCTCTCTCCATTCCTCCATCCCTCCATCTCTCAATCTCAGAACCTAAGCACTTCGCCAACTTATCCACTTGCATTTAGTTGGTTAATTGAAGCTGATCTCTCACTATGAAAATTACCCCAAATATTGCTTCGCTTACCTTTCTTCTGATCAGCCTGACGATCTGTGCAATCGCTAATGCGAAGACTGACCAAAAAATTGCTGAGGTGCTTGCCGCCAACCAGGCGCGAAACACAGCCCTCGTTTCTCACGACCTAAAAGCGCTGGATCGAATACTCGCACCTGATTTCAATTATACCCACAGTAACAATTTTCAAGAGACCAAGGAATCGCATATCGGCTCGCTCAAAAACGGCTTGCGCTACACGAAATACGAGACCACGGAATTGCGGGCCAACATCATCATGCCCGATGTGGTCACCCTCAATGGTTTCTTCGAACAGACCAAGGGCAAGGATGGCAACATGAAGACAGGTAAATATCTGTTTCTGTCCGTCTGGCGGCGGACAGGAGATACCTGGCAACTAACAAGTTTTCAGTCCGCTCTTCCGCCACCAGTCAAATAAGGGTGATGGTTCATAGAACTCAGCATCTCAACATCTTTTCTGGCCAACAAATGATATTGGACCCTTGACCCTATTTGGCTCTCTCTAATCAAACAAGACGATCCCTGCACTCGGCACCAACCACTTATCCCTGCATATAGTCGACAGTCTACTATTTTTTAGCTAGGCGTTCCTTAGATAATAACTATTCTGGATGATCGTTAAGTGGTAGAATTTACATCTCCCATGCCCCAAGAGTAATTATTAGGAAATTCCTTAACAACTGATGAAGCACACAATCACTGCCCTTCTTTTCTGCCTGACCACTATTTATGGATATGCCCAACGCTCTGACGTCTTGGTCGAAGCAGAGAGTTTTGCGGATATCGGAGGGTGGGTTACCGATCAGCAGGTTATGGATCAGATGGGATCCCCCTACCTCTTGGCTCATGGATTGGGCAGGAGCGTCAAGGACGCCACCACCACGGTTGAATTCCCCAGAAACGGAAAATACCGAGTCTGGGTACGCACACGCGACTGGGTGGGCCAATGGAAGACGCCGGATACAACACCAGGCATGAGAGCAGTGGGCTATCCCGGACAGTTTCAATTATGGGTCGATGGCAAACCACTGGATACCACCTTCGGGACTGAAAAAGCCACCTGGCATTGGCAGGATGGCGGAATCATCAGTGTCCGCAACAAAAAGGCCACGCTCAAACTTCGAGACCTGACAGGATTCAATGGGCGATGCGATGCGATCCTTTTCAGCTCCGATCTTGATTCCGCACCCTCAGACAAGCACGAGAATATTAAGGAACTACGTTATAAGTTGCTTGGCTATACATCCACTCCGTCCGAAGGAGGAGACTATGATTTTGTTGTGGTTGGAGGCGGTGTAGCCGGCACCTGCGCAGCTATCAGCGCCGCGCGACAGGGATGCAAAGTGGCACTTATCCAGAACCGACCCGTATTGGGCGGCAACAACAGCTCAGAAGTCCGAGTGGGATTATCGGGCCTGATCCACCAGAAGCCCTACCCCATGCTTGGAAACCTGGTTGACGAGATTGGCCCTGTCGGTCACTGGAACTTGTGGGAGGCCAATGAAAATCCAGATACGGAACGCAGTAAGCGGATCTTCGATGTCATTGAAAAACACCCTGAGAAAACGATCCACAACGGGGGGCCCGCATCGAACTATGAGGACCAGAGAAAAATTGATGCCGCATTGGCCGAAAAAACCCTCAGTCTCTTCCTCAATACCCATGTTAACGCGATCGAGATGGATGGAAATCGCATCATGGCTGTCACCGGACAGAACCTTCGCACCGGCGAACGCATCCGGTTTACCGGCAGGCTCTTCGCAGATTGCACGGGTGACGGAAACCTAGGAGCTCTCGCCAATGCCGACTATCGTGTAGGCAGAGAATCGAAATCTGAAACCGGTGAAGAGCTCGCTCCTGACAAAGCCGACCAGCTTGTAATGGGAACTTCGGTACAGTGGAATTCCATGGAAGAAACTACTCCTTCCACCTTCCCGGACTCTCCGTGGGCTGTCCCATTCACCGCAGACACCTGCATTCCAGATGTGAAGGGCGACTGGGATTGGGAAACGGGTGCGGACCGCGACCAAATCTACGAATTCGAACATATTCGAGACTACGCATTGCGTGTCACTTTCGGCAATTGGTCGGTTCTAAAAAACCACGAACGATTCAAAGACGAGTTTGCGAAACGCCGTCTCAGCTGGGTGGCTTACATCGGAGGCAAGCGTGAATCCCGGAGACTCCTGGGAGATATCATCCTCAATCAACATGACATAGTCCATGGCCATGAATATCCCGACGCCTGCGTAACCACCACATGGACCATCGACCTCCACTACCCCAAAGAGGCGGTTTGCGCGTGCGACGCCTTCCAAGCAAACGCCCATCAGCTGAAAATCGAGCCTTACCCAATCCCCTATCGCACACTTTACTCCCGAAACATCGACAACCTTATGATGGCGGGCCGAAACATCAGTGTAACCCACATCGCACTCGGAACCGTCCGCGTGCAACGGACCAC
>CAVOEZ010000471.1:0-4323 GCA_963694355.1 Latescibacteria bacterium UBA2968
CGGAAAAACCCGGCCATCCCGACGCAATATCCGGAGTTCCGTAGGTCCTTCTGTGGTGGTCAGTGTGGAGTAGAACCGTATCTCCGGACTTGATTGCCAGACCATCTTTCTCTGCTGCGGGATGCTCCAGACATAGGAGCGAGGAGGCAGTCACGGATGGCAAGGACGTGCAGGTAGGAGCGAATTCAGGGGGCTACAACGGACGATCTCAGGATGGCCCGGGTTATTTGCGCGTCGGGCCGTGTTGCCAGGTAGGACCCGCCACCGTCACCGACCTCGGTACCGTCACCCTCTTTTATCTCAGGCCGGCTGCCATTCCCAGGCATAGATTGCCGCGTTTTCGACGATAAACCGGGCAACCAATCGCCGATCCGGCGAGGGTTGGATCACATCGCCGCTTTTCCAGCGCACAACCTCGCCCACGCTGTCACCGGTCAGCGGCACGGCATCTTCCATGGCGCTAAAGCCCGGGATCTCGATGCAATCACCACGTATTTCCCGGCCGAATAACTGCACGCGCACATTTCCCTGACAGCCGGCCTTGTAATTCAGAACTAGCCGGCTGGGCCGGTCAAGCCGGCCTAATTCATAATCCAGCAGACCTTCCGGATCGGCCTGGAACCCGAACAGCCGCCAAGCAGGCCACTTGGCCAAACCTATGCTGCGCTGATCATCAGCGATTTTGCTCCATTTCTCGACCGGCTTCCAGTCCAAGTCCAAGGCCCAGCCATGATCTTGTTGCATACCGTTCAGATAATACCACTGTTCGCTGCCGACGTCCACAACGCCGGTGGCACCATGCACCCAGCCGCGGTTCCAGGGAAATGTTCCCGAGTCAATGAATGCTTTTCGGCCTGGCACATGCAGCCAACGGCCCTGTTCCCCGCTCTGGTAAACGAGGCCGATATCCGCAGTCCCAAAAAGCGCGTAATTCTCCACAGAGGAACTAGTGAGCGGCAAGCGATGCCAGAAGTTCCACAACAATCCGACCGTGCCCGAGCCGGCCGGCAACATGCTCATGCCGTAATAATCGCCGCTGACGCAGCCGCGCGCCTGGGCCGCCACGTCGTCGTATTCGTCCGGCATCAGGGCGCAGACCTCATCGCTCCATTGGCCCTGCCGGCAATCGGCCGTCCAGATGGCGCGCCGTGCAATGCCATTCATGCGGCGCACAAATTTCATGGCCGCCAGCCCGCGGCGCTGTCCGGGATGATAGATGCAGTTAATCACATCGCCGGAAAACCAGCGCGGCTTCGATGAATCCAATTCCCAGTGTAAACCATCAACCGAATGGGCCGTATAATAGGCGGGGGTCGTGCCCTGCGGGTTGGCCCAGCCACGGGTCGGCCGCAAACCACCCGTGGCACGGTAACGCGCCTCCGGCGGCGCATCCGGGTCAATAAACACGCTGGGCGAACCCAACCCCAAGTCGCAATAATTATTGGGATAAGCAACGTCCTTGATCAGATTCAAATCAGGTTTTCTCCAAGTCAGCCCATCATCGGACTCGGCATAGGACAGTATATGCTTAAAGGGCCCCTCCGGGTGCGCGTCATACCACATGCGATAGCACCCGCTGTCGCGCAAGACCGTGTGAACTGTCACATATTTTCCATCGGCGCGGCCATCGGCGCGCATAATTGGCTCGGGCAGGACTTCCGGATCGGCCTGGAAAAAATATAGTTTACCTTCAATTTTCGTGATCTCCTGTCGTGATTCAAAGAACAATTCCATATTACACTCCTCGCTTCCCTCGCCCCTGCCGGGAGGGTGTCGAAAATGTCTTTGGCAAGTTTGGGCTGAGTGATCATTTGGTCCACAATGATGTTTACCAGAGGGAATAGTGACTGTGCTGTTCCCAAGGTGTCCTCGTTGTCAATCAGACCGGGATGGACCGCTTCGTTTCCCATTACTCGCAGGCCGTCCAGCGCCTGTTGGGTGTGGAGAAGCAGCCCCTTTTTAACCAAGATCCCGATGTTATCATTCAGAGACTTCTTTTCATCGCCGAGACCTTTGCAGATCACCTCTACGCACATCCTCAGGAGCGCAGTCGCAGCCCTGGGAGAATTTCTGCAGATCTCTCGTGCTTCTCCGTAGATGATTTTGGCGGCATCCGGCATATCCTGGCTTGGTAATGGCACAGTTATCACGGCGGGGTAAATCATCTGTTTGGTATGATCAATCATATGCATCCAGATCTGGTAGCCGTTGCAACTCTCACAGTAAATGAAATATGAATTTGGTACGGGTTTGTCCTCCTCCTTCCCCAGGGCGGTAGCACCTCTATCGTACCGATGCATCTGTGAAAACGCCCCACAATGCGGGCAATTGTATCGTTCCTTAGAGAATCCTGGAGCTTCGTACTGGTTCACTCTACACCTCCACTGAATCTCGCCCACACTGGCCTGTGATCAGACACTGCCAGTGAAGCAGCACTATCGTCATTTCCGAAAGCCGCCTGATCGAGAGAACTATTCCACATCGACCAGTTTCCCATCTCTAAAAACCAGTTTAATCCCTTCATACACAAGGACGGTCTTTGAGCCGACCGAGACCCGCTGCTTCGGCTTCCCTTGGATCTGTATTACTTGGTCTTCGGTCATTCCCTCAGTGATTTCGACGGTGCGCTCTGCTCCTTCCATCTCTGGTTTGGATCCAGCAAGAATCAGCGAAAGAGATTCTCGTGCCTTGGCCACTGTATAATTCTTGCTGTAGAAATGGAGACGTATTCGAGACTTCGATTTCCCTGAAAGCGTCACGTCCACGTAGACCAGCTTGCCTCTGTCTTTATATTTTATTTTGTGCACCAACGCGGGAGTTCCGCGATCCCAGAATCGAACCGTGGACTGCTTGTCGAAGGAATTGCTCCTACCTGAAATCTTGATTTCCGCTTCTCGCTTAAACTCATGGGCGTCAGTGCTCTCCGAGGCTCTTTCGAATACCCCCGCTCCGGGAATCCTTGATTTATAAATCACCTGACTATTGATCACGTGGGTTGCATCTTCCCCGCCACTCAGGGGGTTCCCATGGTAGATTCTTATTACGGGGCGCTTGAGGAAGAACGCCTGGCCTTTCACCTGCGTATCGAAAAACACCTTCACGTTCTTGGTCTGCCCCAGGGCAGAGTCGGTCAAAGACAGCAAAATGGTTAGGCAGAGGAACGCAATCATCATGTCCAGCCTCCATTATAAATTTTGTAGCGGTAATTCGGTATAGGGCGTCTCTTCATATTCAAAATAGCCTGAGGTTGTCCATTGCCATCTGATGTAGTAGAACAATTTTTGAAGATCCGCACGATTGAAATAAGGACCGCCATAGTCCAATGCAACTTCTGAGATTGAAAAAGGTGCGCTTCCACCTGGGGGAATACCAAACGTGCCCTCTGAGAAATTCTCGTGATAGACAACCTTACCTTCCGAATCTTTACCCACACATACGATCTCAAACGATTTGACACTCAAATCCGATGTGTTCTCGATTTCTCCAGAGAACTCAAAAGGATCTCCGATTCTGAGAGAATTTTCTTTTAGTCGAAGGCTGACATTATTCACTTTTTGAACTGTCTTTTCCTACCAAGAGCTGATACCAAAAGGCCGCACCCATATCGGATGCGGCTATTCCCTCTCACTGTTGTCCCTTTTTTCCACGGCCTTACATCCCGGCGTAGGAAAGATGAATACAGGTTTAACAGATGTCAATCGGTATCGAAGGAATGAGGATGATGTAAACGACTACGACGCCATACCTTCCGAAAATCAATAAAACAAACAGGGGTGCTATATATAAATTGGGCACCCCTGTCTTACTTTTAGTATTGATAAAAATGCGGTTGATCAATCCTGCTCCGGCCTGAACTGGAGCCTGTTACCTTCCAACCTGAACGCACCTTGATTAATCTCATTTTGCAATGGTTTGTCCCCATATCACGCTATTACCTTCCATCCTTAGAACTGGATCCTGAATTGCCTTCTGCACCTCGACTATCATTTGAGTCGTTTGACCCCCCCCTACGATAGGAAGTGTCCCTTGCATGATGTGGTGTCCAGCCTCTTCCACAAACCTCAGGAAAGCAGGAATAGCTACAGCCTGTAACACTCCTGCTTTTATTCTATCGGCGGTCGGGGCCGTAGGCAATGTCACCCCTGAAGTTTTATCGGCGGTCGGGGTCGTAGGCAAATTCACCCTTGAAGATTTATCGGCGTTCCCCGCAAGGCGCTCAAGTTGTTTAACTACTTGTAACACTTCAAGTCGCGCCTTTTGAAGTTGTAGCGTGGCACGTATTGCCCTCTGGACAAGCGGCCGTAGTTTTGGGGGCACCTCAAG
>CAVOEZ010000472.1:0-4318 GCA_963694355.1 Latescibacteria bacterium UBA2968
CGAATACAGGATGCCTCACAGTGTGGTTATTGAAAACGACTGTGTAGCAGGTGCCAGAGCCTGCGTAGCTGAACGACCAGACCTGATTATGATCAATTTGCTGCTCTTCTTGGATCACAAATTCGCGTTCTCCAGAGCTCTGAGTCGTATTAACCAGACCGAGAAGATTCCTGTTCTTGTTCATCTATCGGGTGTGGTAGAGGATTTGTCCCGCAGAAATGCGGAAGTGAATGGCGCAGCCGGCGTACTGGAACTGCCGTGCACGGCAGAGGAACTGGGGGAGGAAATACACCGGGCGATATCCACCGGCGGCCGCCGGGGAACAACAGCTGAAGTGAAGACTGTGACCTGGCCATCGGAGCATCTCGCTGAAGGACAAGCGAGTGCGCGGGAGGTCAAACCGGTGGATTGGGTTGCTATGGCCTCTACGAACAGCACACAAACACAGGCGCCTTCGGCGGACCCGGGGGCTACTCTGAAGGAGAGGAAAACTCCCGACACAACCCGCAAGTCGACCGCCGGGAGCAGTACCTTCAAGCTTGCAGCCTTTGATTCAGTTGATCCGGAAACAGTGAAATCAGGCAGGTCCGATTCTAAAACTAGGGAGACATTCAAGCCACCGGATTGGCCTTCCGTCAAACCTGAAGATGTCAAGAAGAGCGGTGGCCGCAGCGCCTGAGGGCGAACAATTAATGTGTGGTATCTCAAGGGAGTGGTGATGGAGGCATTCGAGAAGGCGCTGAAGAACGAGCTAGAGGGTGAAGTTCGGTTTGATCGGGCATCGCGAACGTTGTATAGCACCGATGCAAGTATGTATCAAATTGAGCCTATCGGGGTGGTGATTCCAAGGGATAAAAAAGACGTACAGTCTTGTATTAACCTTGCAAGCAAGTTTGGCGCTCCTGTGATTCCCAGGGGAGGGGGAACCGGCCTGGCAGGCCAGTCGGTTGGGCACGCGGTGATCATGGACATGTCGAAATGCATGAATGCCATCCTTGAACTTAACGCGGAAGAAGGATGGGTTCGTGTGGAACCAGGCGTGGTGCTGGATGAACTGAATGCCTACCTAAGTCCTCATGGATTGCAGTTCGCTCCGGATGTTGCAACAAGCAGCCGTGCAAATATCGGAGGCATGATTTCAAACAACTCTGCCGGCGCACACTCGGTGATTTATGGCAAAACCATCGATCATGTTTTGGAACTGGACGTCGTGCTGTCTGATGGTACGGAAGTCCTTCTTCGAGATCTCGATCCTTCCGGGTTGAGAGAAAAAATAGAGCAGAAGGGACTCGAAGGTCAGATCTATCGAGAGGTGATCCGTCTCGCCGCCCTTCACAGGGACGAAATCCAGAGGCGATATCCCAAAGTGCTGAGGCGGGTAGGGGGTTACAATCTTGACGAGTTCGTTAAAGATCGGCCCTTCAACCTGGCGCGCATGGTCGTGGGATCCGAGGGCACGCTTGCAGCAATAATCAGTGCCAAGATCAAGGTGATCCCGCTGCCGGACGCCAAAGTGCTTGGTGTTATTCAGTTCAAGGATCTGATCGAAGCGATGGAGGCTGTGGCTCCCATATTGGAGACAGGACCTGCCGCGGTTGAACTGATCGACAAGATGATTCTGGATGAGACGAAGGCGTCTCTCGCCCTGGCCTCGCAGAGAGGATGGGTGGAGGGGGATCCGGAGGCCGTACTGGTTGTGGAATACTATGGTGATTCCACGGAGGCACTCGAGCCCAAGCTGGAACTGCTTGAGCAGTTGATGCAGGAAAAGCAACTGGGATACGGATTCAGACGGGCAGTTTCCAGCCAGGAGCAGGGAAACGTCTGGAATGTCAGGAAGGCGGGTCTGGGATTGCTGATGGGAATAAAAGGAGATTCCAAGCCAGTTGCATTTGTAGAGGATTCTGCAGTGCCTCCGGAGAGGTTGCCGGATTATATAAGAGAATTCGACGAAATTGTACGAAAACACAATACCACCGCTGGATACTATGCTCATGCCAGTGTCGGGCTGCTGCATATTCGACCGCTGATCAATCTCAAGACTTCCTCAGGCGTAGATAAAATGCGGTCGATCGCGGAGGAGGTCCGTGAACTTGTTCTGAAATATGGCGGTGCGATGAGCGGGGAACACGGCGATGGACTTGTGCGGAGCTGCTGGAACGAGCGCATGTTCGGGAGCCGCCTCTATGGCGCGTTCCGAGAGCTGAAGGCAGCCTTCGATCCGAAAGGGTTGATGAATCCCGGCAAGATTGTCGATGCACCGATGATGACTGAAAATCTGCGATTCGGTCCGAATTATTCGGCACAAGAGCTCAAGACGCATTTCGATTTTTCTGCAGATGGAGGGTTCCACCGGGCTGTGGAGATGTGCAATGGGGTAGGCGCCTGCCGAAAAACGCTGGAGGGCACCATGTGCCCAACCTATATGGCCACGCTAGAGGAGGAGCATTCCACAAGAGGCCGTGCGAACGCCCTGCGGGCTGCGGTTTCTGGTGTGTGGGAAGGTGGGCTTACGGACGAACGACTGTTCGATGTACTGGATCTCTGCCTCGAGTGCAAGGCCTGCAAGGCGGAATGCCCATCCAATGTTGACATGGCCAAGATCAAGTATGAATTCCTGGCCAATTATTACAAGGCAAATGGGCGGCCCTTGAGGGCGTGGTTGTTCGGGAACATCGAACTGCTCAACCGGATCGGATGTGCGTTTCACCCGATCTCGAATCACCTCGCTGGTTCGGGATTATCCCGAACAATTCTCTCATTGCTGGGAATCTCCCCGAAGAGAAGTCTTCCGCCCTTTGCTTCGGAGACGCTTGTTGACTGGTTTGGAAAGCGGGAGGGGTTGAAATCAGACCACAAGGTGGTGTTGTTCAGCGATACCTACATGACTTACAACTATCCGGAGATCGGAAGAGCGGCAACCGGGTTGTTCGAGGCAGCCGGTATTGAGGTCCTCCTCGCCGAGAAGAAATGTTGTGGCAGGCCGTATCTTTCGAGTGGTATGATGGACGAGGCAAAAGCGAGCATTCAGTACAATACGGATAGTCTGCATAGATATGTGGAACTCGGTTATGACATTGTTGGATTTGAACCCAGTTGCGTGTCCATGTTGATCGATGACTCCCCTGAACTGACGAGTGACGTGCGAGCAAAGGAAGTCGCCGAAAAATGCCATTCGGTTGAATCCTACATCAACGGGTTGGCGCAGAAGGACCAATTACCTCTAACCTTCAAACCACTGGAGAAACGTATTCTCCTGCACGGCCACTGTCATCAGAAAGCCCTCTGGGGTGTTCAGGACTCGCTGGACATCCTGAACATGCCGCCCGGATATGACACTACCTTGATCGATTCGGGGTGTTGTGGTATGGCAGGCGCCTTCGGCTACGAGTCGGAACATTATGAGTTCTCTCTGAAAGTCGGGGAGGATCGCCTGCTGAGCCGAGTAAGGGAATCGGATAGTGAAGTTGAAATTGCTGCGGCTGGATTGTCGTGCAGAGAGCAGATCAAACACGCCACGAACAAAATTCCCAAACATCCTGTAGAATTGCTCTGGGAAGCAGTAAGCCGGTGAATAGGGTAGTGAGAAAAAGGGTCTACGTCAGAGTAAGCGGTTTCGTACAGGGCGTGGGTTTCAGATACTTCACGCAGCGTAAAGCAAGAGAGCTGCAGCTTGTCGGGTTTGTCCGGAATCTGGCCGATGGATCCGTCGAGATGGGGGTTGAAGGAGAGCACGAACATGTCGAGACATTGGTGCAAGCAGTTCGGCGCGGCCCGGCAGGATCGAGGGTTTTAGATTTTTTCTCTGATGAGCAAGCGTTGTCGGGAAGTGGAGAAGACTTCGATATAAAAGTGTAGCTTTCTGGAAGTCTAAATATTAATAAACCAGAGGAGTTTAGATTGGACCTTTCAGCACATATAAGAGATGTACCGGATTTCCCAAAACCGGGAATCATCTACAAGGATATCACCACTTTATTGAAGAATTCCGCGGCACTGGATGAATCCATATCCATGCTTGCCGCGCCGTTTAAAGAATCGAAAATAGATATCGTTGTGGGAATCGAATCCCGAGGCTTCATTTTCGGAACACCAATCGCTCGGGAATTACAGGCTGGTTTCGTCCCAATTCGCAAACCGGGAAAACTGCCCGCAGACCGGTTGTCCGCTTCTTACGAACTCGAATACGGAACCGACGAAATCGAGATCCATAAGGATGCGCTCCAGCCAGGGGATCAGGTCCTGCTTGTGGATGATCTCCTTGCAACAGGTGGGACCATGGCTGCGGCGGTTGATCTTGTGAATAGACTCAATGGGA
>CAVOEZ010000473.1:0-4303 GCA_963694355.1 Latescibacteria bacterium UBA2968
AAATTCAGTCATGAGACCCGTGTAGTAATCCCTTCTGGATTTATCCGATTCGTCCCTGAGCCGGTAGAGATCTCGCCGAGACTCTACAAAATCAAAAGGAACGCTCAGTTCCTGTCGGGTCGCCACACCTCTGGAGCCACCGAGCGCATCCAGAACTCTCTGGCGTTGTCCATACAACAAATCAGAAGGCAGATCCTCCAGACCAAAGAATCCAAACTCGCTCGTCTCACCTTCCTGGGGAGTAAGTTCACCAGAAGTTCTGCGTCCCCGGAAAAGAACCGAATGTACATCTCCCATCGAGCTCAACTTGGAGTAAATGCCCACCAGATCTGTCAACGTCACAACAAGCCCCGTTTCCTCACCCAATTCGCGTACGGCCGCCTGTGCAACACTTTCGCCAGCTTCCACCATCCCGCCCGGAATACACCAGACCTCGAAGTCCTCTCTCTTCGTCAAGAGAATGCGATCATCCTCGATAACGGCAACACCCGCAGCCAATGTCAAAACGAACTCCTGAATAATAGTGTTACCATTCGGTACAGGCGACAGGAATCCCAAGCTGAAGATTCCCGTGGCACAATTCATCACACTTCTGACACACCACAACATCCTCGATGCGGCTGGCTTTCACTTTTTGCGGCCACCTAGGATCGGCTATCAACCCCCGACCTATGGCGACGAGGTCAGCTCTTCCCTCTTCGAGAACCTCCATTGCCCGGTCAACCACATCCAGCTCACCTACAGCAATGACCGGGATATTGAACCTCTTGAATGGAGCCGCACGGTCACCTGGACGCTCATAGCTCGAGGGTGAGACATCGAGGATGTCGAGACCAGACTTCACCAGTTCATTGACAAATAGCAAACTTTCATCCACCCCGTATCCCTGACCAATGGGTGTGTGTCGATAGAGCAAAAGCATGCCGTATCTGTCGCAGACACTCCGGGATATGCGCAATATACGCAGGCCGAACTCCATTCGGGCTTCTATAGAACCTCCGAAGTCATCCATTCGCAGATTCTGTTCCATCGAGAAAAATTGATTAATCAAATAATTGTGCGCCCCATGTGGCTCTACGCCGTCAAACCCGGCCTCACCGCAGATCTCGGCGGCCACCTGATACGCCTTTATGATCTTCTCGATTTCCGTCAGGGACACTGAATTCGGGGTGGGAGGGTCCTCCACCTTTGGAAATTCTATGGTTACGGGAAACAACTGGATCGCAGCGAGTGCCCCTCCGACGTGGATGGCTTCTACCAGCGGTTTCAGATTCTCGGCCGTCAATTCCGATCCGAATCGGTTAACAGAGGTCGCTTCCACAATGACAAGCGCGGTGCCGCCCGCAGATCGTTCTCCATACCAACGCGCCGCTTCCGGCGTCGTCAAATCCCTCAGGGTCACCATCGGGGGAAGCACGATTCGGTTACGCAGTATTTTGTGTTTAATGGCCAATGGCTCAAACAACAAAGATGTATCCACTGTGTCTCCCGTCCGAACACGCATTGTTCGTGACAGTCAGATCCGCTCACCAAACCAGCTCGGAGGCATACCGCTCCGCCTTCAGACTTCACTCTGTCACACAGGTATAAGATGCACAGCCCGTAACTTAAGTCCGAGACCTTTCTCGGTATTCAGATGGTCAGCCTGGAAGGCAATTGTGCTGCGCCCGGCTCTGGATACCATCACCCGGCCGATCCGTGACAGAATTTCCTTTCTTAAAACATCCGTCCGCGGATTTGACTTTCGCTCGTTCTCCAGCAACTCACCTGACGCCTTCGACTCGCCAGTATCGAGGGAAACACGGTGGGCACCCTCCCATTCGCCTCCGTGTTCAGTCTGACTGAAAACCATCACGTCGAATATTCCAGGTTTGATCACCTTCACATCCCATTGTAACACATGCTCGGTCCTGAGCCAGTTCTCGAGTGTGCCAAACCGCCCGGATACAAGCTGCGACCCTTCTTCAGGTGACTGAATGCTTGCACTGACCGCTTCGAGCACGACGGACCCGTCTGCCTGCTGGATTATGGACGGGTCCATCTCGGGTTCACCCTCAACCTTCAGGACCACGACGGATACGTACTTATCAGGTCGACTGGAATGCAAGTTAATCCTCAAAACATCTACGTCCGAATCCGGAAAATTTTCCTGTTTGAAGGGAAGGTCCTTTTTCTTCCTGTCCGAAAGAATATACGCCTTCTTCACCTTGCTTTGGAGACCATACAGCTTGAATTTCCGGTCTGGCCAGCTGACAAAGTTCAGATAAACGCGTCCCGGTTTTGAGGTGATGCTGCCCCAGGATTGTTCGTGGGGAGACGGACTCGCCGATGCTCCATATACGGACTCGCCATTGACCTTCAACCACTTCCCCATCCTCTTCAATCTCTTCACGCTCGCATTCGGGATCACCCCTTCAGCCGTGGGCCCCACATTGAGCAGGTAGTTTCCACCCTTGCTGACAATGTCCACAAGACGGCAAACCAGACTCTTCGTCGACTTCCAGTTCTTGTCATTCTTTTTGAATCCCCAGGTGTCATTGAGTGTGGCGGGCGTCTCCCAGTCTCCCTCGAGCCGAACCGGGGGGATCATATTGTCACCCATCGACCTGTAGTCCCCAATGTCGTGACCCGCCCTGCCGTTGACCAGGCAGTCTGGCTGGAGTTCATACACTGCGTCCACAAACGCCCGGGTTTGTGCCTCCGTAATATCCTGGGGCGTATCATACCAGATCATGCCTATTGGGCCGTACTGCGTCAGGATTTCTTTCACCTGCGGCAGCGCCTTTTCCTCCATGTATTTTGCAAAATCCTGTTCGTCCGGATTGAAGTCCCAGTCATTTCCAGATGCGTCGGGATGATGCCAATCCTGCTTCTGAGAATAGTAGAAACACAGTTTTAGTCCTGCCTTTTTGCATTCCTTCGCCAATTCCGCTATCACGTCTCGTTTAAATGGTGTGGCATCGACCATATTGTATGGGCTGGCATTTGACTTGAACAACGCGAATCCATCGTGGTGCTTGGAGGTAATCGTCAGATATTTCATGCCCGCACGCTTTGCCAGTTTCACCCATCTCTTTGCATTGAACTCGACGGGATTGAACGCGCCGGCAAGCTTTTCGTATTTGTTTACGGGTATCCGGGCGCGATGCATGATCCACTCCCCAATCCCATCGATCTCTTTTCCCTTCCAGATTCCCTGCGGTATCGCATACAGTCCCCAGTGGATGAACATCCCGAATCTGGCCTCGCGCCACCACTGCATCTTCTCATTATGGGAAGCCTTCGAGTCTCCATTATATTCTGTTGTCATGGCCTGTCACCCTCCGTCACGTTTCGCCTGATTGCAGGTCCCGTATTTTTTGAGCATTTCCAACGCGAATCTGTAGTTTTCGAGGGATACGTCATTGGGCACAGAGTGATCCGAATGATAAATGTACCCCCCATCCACTTTGCCCGCACAGACCTTCGTTGCGATCTCCTCTTCTATTTCTGATCGCGTGCCGACAAGCTTCCGCACATCGATATTCCCAAACAGTACCAGGTCCTTCCCGTACTCCGCCTTCAATTCGCTAACATCCAGGTGCGCCTTGGCTTCGAGAGGGTTTAAGGCCCTGAACCCAGCATCGATGAAATCGGGGATCAGCGGTCCAACATTTCCATCGGAATGAAAAATTGTCCGCAGCCCCAACTCAGCGAAGTGGTCACACAACCGTTTGTGATGGGGTTTCACCAGGTTTCGATACATTTTTGGAGAAATGAGAGGTGCATTCCGGTAACCCAGATCATCACTCAGCCAGGCTCCGTCGAATTCCACGCCCTTCGCTCTTATACCATCGAAGAGGTCTATAATCAGTTTCGTATGTATGGCATACAGATCAGATACGAACTCGGGATCTTCCTGCATCCAGATGAACATCTCTTCCATCCCGATTTTCTGCCAGGTGGGGTGAAAGCATGCGTGTGCCCCAAACGCAACAAACTTTCCGGCATCCCTCGCTGAGCGATATCGCTCCAAAATTCCCTTAGCGATACGAGATGGCCTGAACCCAGCTTGATCCCTCACAGCCTCCCAGTCTTCTCTACCTTTGATCGTAAAACCCAGCCAGCTGGGGGTCCAACCATCCGCCGTATTGAGATCCTTCCTCGTGGCCCCATTCGAATCTTTGTAGATGCGATATCTGTCCGTTTCTTCAATCACCTGCTCTGGCAACTGCAGGGTGTAGTCTCCGCCAAGCTTCACGATCTCACAGCCGAAATAGTCCTCAGGTGAAACATCTGCGGGCATGCCCTCGCTACGCCAGCG
>CAVOEZ010000474.1:0-4303 GCA_963694355.1 Latescibacteria bacterium UBA2968
CGTTTTGCAGCAGGCGCGAGGCTGGATTTGGCAATTCTGGGTACGATCAATGAGACGTGGAAAAGGGCGTTCACAAATTCTACAAATATTGGTTCCGACGGTTTGGCCCTTCCGGAGTTTCTTGACACTCAGGATCAGTATGTGCGTACGCACCGTGGAGCACAGGCCTCTATGGGCGCATTATACGATGTTAATGAAAAGTTCAGCCTGGGCCTGGCGCTAAAGGCCGGATCGACGATCAAACAAACACAAATTTTTCGAAACATCTTCGCCGCAAGAGGATTTGAGGATGATGTTTCGACCAAAGTCGATGTGAAATTGCCTGGCAGTATCGCAATGGGTGCGGCCTATAATTCAGGATATAGGTGGCTTGCAGCCGTCGATTATGAGCGGGCCTTCTGGGGTGGCACTGCGACTGGACGATTCGATACGTCTGAACTTGCTGGTGGCGTGCTTTACAGAACAGGCGAGAAAGATCCATTCAGCAGAAAGAGACAATTGGAACTGATGGCAGGTGTACACCAGAGATCGCTTTACTTCGCTACCGTGTCGGGAGATCAAGTTAAGGAAATGGGAGCGAGTGTGGGTATTGCAATCCCATTCCAGAAACGTGGTGTGGGCGCATTCAGGTATGTGCTCGAATTCGGCAATCGGGGAGATGTGGGCCAGCATGGGGTCTCGGAGCGGTACATCAGGCAGACATTCTCTATATCGGGATGGCTCAGATAGCGCAGACGTAAAGTGTCGGAGACAAAATCTGCCGTTTAGGGTGCCTGCAAGGCCTCTAATCGGCGGATTTTTATTTTCTCGAGAATGATATGGAAAATCGGCAGGAGCAGCGAGATACCCACACTGTTTATCAGGAAGGCGGCGAGGACAATCCCCGCGGAAGAGGATATTTCATCGCTTTGTTGTAAAGAAAATTGAAGCAGCAGGACGGCGAACAGGCCCTGCGGCAAGATCTGCAACCAGTCCCTGCCAGGCATATTGAAGAATTTGCTGGCCAGCCAGACGGCCAGCCCTTTTCCTGCGAACATTGCAGCAGAAAAGGTCAGGGCCATTTGCCAATGGACACTCTTCATCAGCGGAAGTGGTAGGACAATTGACGCCGCAAGATAGGCCAGCACGAACGGGATTACTACCGGAGATAGTGGCTGTGCCGCTCCCGGCCAGTCCACTTGCCGCCTGCCTTCCCGGATGCGCAGGAGAAAACCTGTGGGTACTGCCAGAAACACCGGTGGAATTTCAGAATGACGTGCGACGAAAAAGAGGAGGATGGAAAGGATTCCAAAAAACAGATAAATGCCGTGTTCGGTGCGAATTTGTCGGAGTGTCCAATAGGCGATTTCCAGAAATATCAGAAAGGCCAGTGATTCATAGATCGCTACGTCCAACCCCTTGAAATCCAGAGTCATATGGAATGCTGCAAGGAGCAACAGGGAGATGCCTGTGGTGACACTGGAAACCATCTGCCCGGCCTTGCGGTCGGTGCGGGACAGAAGGGTGAAGAGCGGCGCAGTAATGGACCCGATTAAACCCAGATAGACGGAGGTGGTCAGCGAAAGGCCCCAAAGTGTTTTCATGAAGGTAGAAATAATCAGGAAGGTTACGCCTACAACAATGGCCGACGTTTTCAGGATCCTGAGATTCAGAAAGATATATGGCGAAAGCAGAGAGCCCACACGCAGGCAGACATAGACTCCTGCAACCTGTGCGAAGATCTGTAATGATTCCAGACCCGTAGACGGGGCCAATCCGGAAACCCCGATGGCCAAACCAGCCAGGAGCGCGCCCAAATGTGAGGGTAGCAAAATCTTGTTGAACCACTGTGCAGCTACAACGGGAAAGAACAGAAACAGTCCCAGGCACGCGCCAGACTCCAGGTTGTCCACCGAAGTTGACCTTGCCAACAGAACAAGAGCGATGAGGACCAGACAGATGAAGAGGTTTCTCATGGTCTAATCAGAACCCTTTGTTTCGAGATTGTACCGATTCGCCCTGGATGCAGACGATTGCAGTGTGGGAAAGAGCTGGCCAATATAAACCGCAAAAAGAAAAGCTACGATTAGTCCAGAGGCCTCCAGGGCCGGCGAAAGAAAGAGGGTTTGAACGACGACAGCAATGGAAATCGTTCCCAATGGACGAAGTCCGGCGTCAAGGGGGGATGACCACGACTTCCATTTGTGCATAAGTTTATCCGAAACTGCCTGGCCTGTTGCCCTGACCACAAGTCTTGAGATCAGAATTGCGCCAACCAGCAGGGCAATGGACGCGCCTTTTGTAAACCAGTCTGTACCAAGCAGCGAGCCGAGCAGAAAAAAGAATACGGGCTCAGCGACCTTGGAAACACGCTCTGACAACTCCAGTACGGTTCGTCGTCGTATGGTGGTGTTTATCAGCCATACGCCTGCCAAGAACCCGACAAGAATGCCAGGAATATTCAGGGCAAGGCAAAAAGAGCCAACCACAAGCGATACGCCTGCTGAAAGGTATGCACACGAGAGATCGTCTTCGAACCCTCTGAAAATGAAATCTACGAGAACACCCAACATCATGCCGAGTGTGAGAATCGCTACAAGGGTGCTTGAACTCCCCACGGAAGTATATGGTCCAAGGTGTAGAACAGCATCATTGTAAAGAAATGGCAAGCAAATTGTCAAAATGATCAGGCTCGAGGTGTTGGGGTTGATTCCTGTGGCCGCGGGAGGTGTGGGGGTATGAAAAGTTCCGCTCCCCCAATAGAACAGGACCTCCGGAGTTCGGACGCTGGTTGCAGCTACCGCAAGCAGCAGAGAGAGAAGCATAGGGTCGAGTTTTATGCTGAAGTATACTCGCAGTACTGCACTGCTCAGAATTGCTACAACAAAAAGAATAATTACCGATCCTAGACTTTGGAGGGCCTCAGACAGCAACAAACTTGTGGGCCGCCTTCTGTGTCTGGCCAGATCCAGATCAAGCCCTGCTCGAAATCCGATCCAGATCAGGGAAAGACACATCAGGCTGTTTCTTATGGCATCGAATTGCGGAGCTGCGGTTTGGTTATTGTTGAGCAGCGTACCAATGGCAAACCCAATCAGCAGATGGTGGAGGCGGCCTGTTCGAAGGCTGTCAAGGGCGCCGGGCATCTCCCCTCGCGACCACACCGGAATGAGGAGCGCGGCCAGCAGAAAAAAACCTGAGAGGGTTAGAAAAATCAACATTGGCTGATTTCTTGGATGGAGTTGAAGAGGAGCGTCGCGGGGGGACGGAAATGAGAATTTGCACCGGAACAGAAAGTGATATTTACTGTGAATTTCTGTGTGAAGTGTGGCCAGTTTGAGGTGTGAGTATAGCCTGTGGGTGGGGTCATGTCAAGGACGAAGTCAGGTCTGTATACGCCGGCCATCTGCTTGACAGTCGTGTCGTTTTGGCATATATTTGATCCTGTAAAACACCTATAAATTTTAAGGTTATGTCCATGAAAAAGCGCCCTTTCGTAGGCATCATGTTTCACTGTTGCAAGGTTTACGGTCGGGCTTACTTGAATAATGATTCTACTGCCTACACCGCCCATTGTCCCAGATGTGCCCAACCTGTCCGAATCGGCATTTCAACTCAGGGCAGTTCCAGTCGTTTTTTCACCAGCGGATAGCCTTCCCGGAGTTCCTACAATGGGTCAAGACGTCCAGGAAGTCAGTGTTCCCAGCAGTTATGATGCGCTGGAAACAGTGGCCGAGCTGTTGGAACAGGCAGCCAGGCGCATTGGTGTGTCCGAGGATGAAGAGGCGGACCTGATGATTTCCGTGATGGAAGCCGTAAACAATGCGATCCAGCACGGGAATGGTGCTGACGAATCAAAGTTGGTCCACATCAAGATCGATACAGTTGAGAATGTTTTGACCATCCGGATCAAAGATGAAGGAGGTGGATTTCAGGAAGGGAGTGTGCCAGATCCCCGCGATCCTCAGAATTTGATGAATGTCTCAGGTCGAGGGATCTTGATGATGAAGGCCTTCATGGACGATGTGGCGATCGTATCGAGTGAAGGCGGTACCGAGGTGACGATGAGCAAGAATTTCACCAGGGTAGACGGCACAAAAAAGTAAAAAAAGGAGGGCATGTGGAAATTTCAGTTACAGGCCATCACGTAAGTCTTTCTGAAAACACGCGGAGCCAGATTCAGGATGACGCTGCAAAACTGGAGCGATTCTACAGTCCGTTGTTGGAATGCCACATTACCATTACCGAGGAGGGTCGGGATAAAAAGGCCAATGTTGTGGTCACATGTACACGCGCAAACGCTAACCTCCGCCCACAAGGCCGA
>CAVOEZ010000475.1:0-4302 GCA_963694355.1 Latescibacteria bacterium UBA2968
TACAGCCCCGTAGAGATTTTCGAATTGCAAGACGATCTTCTGAACCGCGTCTTTCAAACTACAAACAGCTTCCTGCCCTGGACCTTTGGGGATGCCGACAACGATGGAGACCCCGACCTTCTGGGCGTAAATGTGGTCGGCGGAACTGCCCACCTGAGAGTGTATACCAATACCTCGTCCAACCCCTTCCCGGCGCAGGAAATCCTGGATCAACGCGGAACCGGTGGAGGAGAAATTGCCGATACGGACGGAGATGGACAGAATGAAATCGTTACGAGCCCTGTCGGGCGCAATGCTGTCCAAATTCTTCGGGGCGGTCCGACCGGCTTCTCGGAAGTAGCACTTCTCGACAACCCTTCTTCCGGATCCAATATACCTGGTTCAAGATTTCTGGTCGCGGACGTGGACGACGATGGCCTCACCGAAATACTTGCAGGGGACAACGATGGCGACATCTGGAATTTCGAATCGGATGCCAATCAGGGGTATTCCCTCTCCTGGATAAAGGAAGGAAGTGACGACACCGATGCCAGTTGGGTGGGTGGCGGAATGGATCTGGACGAAGATGGGGTCACTGAATTCATTGTTGCGCGTACCATTGTAGACAACAATGCCGCGCTCAACGGACATTGGAGCGTCGAAGTCTATAACGCTCCAACAGAAGGAGACATCGTGCTCGAGTGGTCCATCCAGGTAACCGGCGTGATCACCTCTGGAAACGGCATCTCCGTGGGTGATCTCGATGCAGATGGGCGTCCCGAAATTGTGGTCTGTCTTCGACCAGACATCTACATCTTCAGATCCGATGCACCCGATTCCTACCGGCCGATCTGGCATGGCATCACCGGACTGACAGACAGGCCTCTCATAGCGGATCTGGATTTGGATGGACAATCCGAACTGCTTTTCAATAGGGAAGGCAAGCTCCGAATCATGAAAAGCGATTTACCTGGATACACACGCGCGAGACCACAGTTGCTTGAGGCGCAGGCGCTGAGTTCGGACAGGGTCAGTCTCAAATGGTCGGAAACTCCTGGCGCCGTTTCCTACGAGATCTGGAGAACCGATGGCGAGAGCAGCAGGGAGTTCCAAGCTGACACCATTACGGGCACGACATATCTGGACACCACCGTCCAGGCCAACCGCATCTATGATTATCTGGTCATTGCCGTTACGGAAGACTCTAGCAGGTTCGAATCGAGTTCTGTCAGGATCAGACCCAACGCTGCACCAGAATTGCTGAGCCTGACACATCCGGGTCCCGGCCAACTGGCACTTGCTTTCAATGAGCCCATGGGAATATCGGCCGGGAAGGCAGATGCCTATTCTGTGAATTTCGCAATCGGCAAGGCAACCTCTGCCATCCTGGATCGACACGGTCATCGCGTGGTACTATCCTTCGCATCCGTGTTCCCTGCGGGAAACGCCCTGACGCTTACCATCTCCTCGGTCACAGATTCCTCGGGCGTTCCCCTCACTGACCGGTTCCACCGCGTGCCCTTTACATCAAACTCGCCCACCTACCCATCCTCAGGTATTGCGGACTTCAACGGAGACGGCAGTGTAACTTTTTCTGATTTCATCCTCTTCGTTCAGGCCTACGGATCCACCGAAACCAGATTCGATCTTAATACCAACGGTCGTGTCGATTTTTCCGATTTCATCATATTTGCCAATTTATTCGGAAAATAACGGTCCTCTGACAGCCTCGAGAACCCCTTCGGTGACACAAACAGTTTGACAGTCTCTAGCGTGTCCAGTACCATATCTCCAGCAATTTTCAAGGAGCGAATACTATGGAATCTCCGATATCGAGCATTCCGCACGACACGAGCCTTACCGAAGAAAACTTTCATCACTATACGATCGACATGCGGTTTACCCGGCATGAAGTCGCCTTTGTGATGGTCGATCTGTGGAACACGGGATTCGGACCGGAACCGCTTTCACATCTTGGTTGGGAAGCGGAATACAACGCCGGCAAGAGCTTCTGCGACAGAGCCGGAAAGATCGAACTTGATAAAATTTTGCCCATGCTCGAAGCGTGCCGGCATCACGGAATTACCATCGTCCACGCACCCACCAGAGATATTGCGGTCAAGCACGAACAGTGGGCCAAACTGGCTACGGAAGAGGAACGAAATCCGGGAAAGCCAAAAAATTCTGCTGAAGCGGATTCCTGGCCGCCCAAAGACTGGGTTGCCCAATGGCAGAAGGATCACCGCTATCGCTTTCGAACTGAGCAATGGATTACAGATTACTATCGCGAAGTCAGACCCAACCAGGACATACCTGCACCGTTGCACCCAGTCGACGGAGACCTTGTGATCACCTGCGGGTCCATGATGCATCGCCTGATGAAGGAGCGAGAGATAAAAGTCCTCTTCTATTGCGGGTTCGCGACAAACATGTGTCTGATCGACAAACCCGGCGCCATTCGCGACATGCACCGCCGCGGATACCTGCCCATCGTCATCCGGGACGCCACCACCGGAACAGAGAATGCGGAAACCGTAGGCAACCTCGGTATCACCCGTGCGATGATCGACCAGATCGAAATGCGCTGGGGATACAGCATCACCACCGATGATTTTCTCACCGCAGCAGAGGGACGTGGTCCCTTCGACATACCGGCCAGGTATCTCAGGATGTACAAACCACTGGACGAATCGCAATGACCTCGTCCAATCAACCCCAGGGGGAAGCAACCCTTCACAACGAGGCGAACTTTCGCCACCACACCACCAGCCTCACGTTCTCCCGCAAGGAGATCGCCCTGGTCCTGGTCGATCTATGGGACACGGGATTTGGCCCGGAACCTCTGACTCACCTTGGATGGGAAGCCGAATACAACCTGGGAAAGAGCTTTTGCGACAGGGCAGCAGAAATTGAATTGACCAGAATATTACCGCTGCTCGAATCCTGTAGAAAAAATGGCGTAGCAGTGGTCCATTGCCCATCGGCTGATATCGCCGTGAAACACCCGCAATGGGAAACACATGCAACCGATGAGGACAGGAATCCTCCCTCGAGCCAAGGCGAATCCGCTCCACCCAGCTGGCCGCCGACGGAATGGACTTCCCGCTGGCGAGACGCACACACCAATCTCATACATACACAGAAATGGATCACCGACTACTACGCACACATACGCCCAAACCAGAACATTCCCGAACCTCTCAGACCTGTAGACGGCGACCTTGTTGTAACCACCGGGAACATGATGCACAGATTACTTAGGGAGCGGGAAATAAAGGTCTTGTTCTACTGCGGTTTCGCAACAAATCTGTGTCTGATCTTCAAACCAGGCGCCATTCAGGACATGTATGACCGGGGCTACATGCCGCTCGTGGTCAGAGACGCCACCACAGGTTCTGAAAATGCAGAAACGATTCAAGAAATGCGAATTACCAACGCATTCATCGATCAGATCGAAATACTGTGGAGCTATAGCGTCACATCCTCTGATCTGATAGAAGCTTTTGAATCAGGTGAAACGTTCGAACTTTTGTGTCGGTATCTACGTATGAATAAACCCATGGAGCAATAGCAAGTGGCGGAAACTCTGCCGATCGCACCGCGTTCCCCGGCGCTTACCATCCACAACACGGACTGCGTTTCCGGGATGAAGCGATTCCTCGAAGACGGATCAGTGGACGTTGTGGTCACTTCTCCTCCCTACAATCTGGGTACGGGATATCGGGCGTATGATGACAGCATCCCGAGGTCGAACTATCTCGATTGGATGGACGGGTGGGCGGATGTGGTTTATGATGTGCTGGATGAAAAGGGCTCTCTTTTCCTGAACATTGGAGCGAAACCCTCCGATCCAACGGTGCCCTTCGAGGTCCTTGCCCGGATGCAGAACCGCTTTCGCCTGCAGAATGTGATTCATTGGGTCAAGTCCATATCGATAGCAAAGGATGATGTGGGAGACCATCCGAATATTACCGGAAACATTGGAGTGGGTCACTTCAAGCCCATCAACAGTCCGCGATTCTTGAATGACTGCCATGAGTATATCTTCCATCTGACGAAAGACCGGGATGTAAAACTGGACAGACTGGCCATCGGGGTTGAATACCAGGACAAATCGAATGTCAAACGCTGGAAATCCGCAGGTGCCGATCGCCGGTGTCGGGGCAATACCTGGTTTGTCCCTTACAAAACCATCAGGAGCAGAGACAAGCAGCGGCCACACCCGGCAACTTTTCCGATGAGAATTCCTGAAATGTGTATTCAACTGCACGGGGTGGATTCCACCTCACTTGTAGTGGACCCGTTTCTTGGAATTGGCAGTAC
>CAVOEZ010000476.1:0-4277 GCA_963694355.1 Latescibacteria bacterium UBA2968
CCAAGAGAGAACAGTGCGCTCATTCCCGGGCTCAGCATGCCAAAGAGCCCGCCCCCTGTGTTGAGAGCAGACTCGAGATCCAGCAGGAGACTGAGTACATAAAGCGCAATGCAGGCGGTGGGGATGAGGGCGAGGATGTCGATCTTCGTACCGAAGAGTTTGTTGAGTGCAGGACCCATCCCCCACAGACCCGGGCGATAGGCATCGCAATAGGGACATCGTTTCTCTTCCGTACTAATCAGATTTTTGCAACTGGTACATACCATCGAGGTGGGTGGCATAAGGCTTCCTAGACGAAAACGTCGCTGGTCTCCCCTCGTATAATAGTGACCTGTCCGGCCTCTTCGAGCTGCCGTACCGTTTGCACAACGCGGAGCTGCACATCTTCCACGTCGCTCATCCGAACCGGACCGGAGAATTCCATTTCTTCTCTGAGCATGGTGCCGACACGTTCCGACATGTTGCCAAGGATTCGCTCCTGTATCTCCTCACTGCCACCTTTCAGAGCTACGGCGAGATCCTTTGAATCCACTTCGCGCAGGATCATCTGAATCTCACGGTCTGTCAGTTTCGCGATATCGTCGAAGACGAACATCTGATTGCGAACCTCTTCGGCCAATTCCGGATCCTGTGCATCGAGTCTTTCCAGTACCGACTTTTCGGTGGAGCGACCCGTTCTGTTGAGGATCTCGGCAACGGCTTTCGGTCCACCGATTTCGGTGACCTGACCGGCGAGAATAGCCTGGAGATCCGTGGCCAGTGTTTCTTCCAGTTCGCGAAGCACCTGCGGAGAGATATTCTCCATCTGGGCGATGCGGAAAGAGACATCAGCCTGAAGTTCCTCAGGAAGGCCATTGATGACGCCAGCCGACTGTGATGGATCGAGCTGGGAGAGGATCAGGGCGATTGTCTGAGGGTGCTCTTTGGATATAAACGGAATGATCTGGTTGGGATCCACATTCCAAGCATGTAAAAGCCGCTGGAGGTGGTGCTGGTTACTCGGTCGAGGAGTCCCTGCGCTTTTCGAGGCCCAAGGGCCTTTTCGAGTGCGCCTCGGGCAAAGTCCATTCCACCCTGGGAAACGTATTTGCCGGCGATGAGAAGCTGCTCGAATTCTTCGAGCACATCGTCTTCCTGCTCCGTGGTCACGACGTCGAGCTCAGCGATGGACTGGGCGATCTGCTCGATCTCAAAGTCCGTGAGGTATTTCATTACCTCCGCTGTGGTTTCCTGGCCCAGAGCAATCATCAAAACTGCGACTTTTGTACGTGCAGGTACGTCCTCACCATCATCCTTTTCTTCAGCCACTTTGGGCTCCCGGGAGAAACAAAAATTGAGTTTCTTATTCGAGGGATCAAGTCTCGAAGTCAGTTTTCGAAACGCATGATTGCGTCTACCGAGTGGGCACACAGATGATCTGAAAGTCTGCCTGTGGTTAAATCTATGATAATGGGGGTATGGAAGCAACAAGTATACCTGCGTGGACGGTAATCAAGCGGTGGCTCGTCTCACGCTACGTTGGGTGAAGTTAACTGGAAGTGGAATCGAAATGCGAGGTGGAAATGGACCAGAAATACCTTGAAAAGCGCATCAAGCACATTGACGACGGAGACTTGTTTGATTCCTTGAAGGTAGGACTACCTTCCCTGAAGTCTGTGAGAAATGTTTATTTGAGCGAGGGCCCCGACGAGGGTTCCGTGGTGTGGGCGAAGTACCTGGATAGAAGGTTGAGACGCAAAGGAACAGCGATTGAAGGAAGGATTATCAGAGCGGACTTCCAGGCGGATCGAATCATCGAGGAGGCCGACCTGGTTGTGGCAAGGGACATCAAGTGTTGGGGTGGTGTGCGGATAAAATACAAAGGTGAGATCGATTTCAGCCGGAACCTGGGTGGATCCTCCAACTATGGATTTCACTATTGCGGGTGGATGTCGCCGCTGAACACCGCATACCAGCTCACGGGGGATGAGAAGTATGCAGCGGCATTTGTGGAGATTTTCAAACAGTGGTATCGGCAGAGGGATCTGGTAAAGGGAGACCATCCAGGTCTGGATGTAATCTGGTATGAACTGGGGTGCAACCGTGCCCGGGTGTTCAGGAATCATTACTTCAACATGCTGAATTCGGATTCGGCACAAGACCCTGAATATCATCTCATGATGATGAAGACCATGCTGGGACACGGAAGATGGCTGTTCCAGCACCAAACCGAATACCATAGCGGAAACTGGCAGGTGTTTGGTGCACAGACGCTTACTGGAATTAGTTTGTCTTTTCCAGAATTTCGGGAATCTGGAAAATGGGTGCGTAGAGGATTGAAATGGATCCTGGAGCACACCCGTCGAGATGTTTACAAAGACGGCTGCCACAAGGAGAGAGCACCTCATTATCACCTGGGTGTGGTGAGCAGTTTCTGGGATGTCTACACAATGCTGATTGGTGTCCGGGGGGTCAAGAAACAACGGGACCAGATTGCCAGGGCAATGGAGCAAATGCTGATGTGGACCCACGGCATGAGCATTCCCTCTGGACATAGTCCCACGGTGGGAGATTCAGAGTATGATATTCCTCAGGGCCAATATCTGAATGTAGGGGTCGCAACCGGCAATGCCCAGCTGCTATGGGCTTCCGGCGCTTCCGGTCCCGAAATGCGTGCGGCCGGGGAAAAATTTCCGATCAAGAGAAAAGTAAGACCCAAGAAACCGGGGCACACGAATGTTCACCACGATTCATCGGGTTTCGCTGTGGCTCGAAGCGGATGGGGTGCGGATGATCTGTATTTCAATCTGAACTACGGGCCGTATGGTGGGGGCCACAGTCACAGCGAGGCGCTGGGTTTTCAAATGTGGGCGAAGGGCAGGCCGCTGGCAGTGGATTGCGGTCGTGGTGTTTCGTATGACGATCCATTGCACCAAACCTGGTATAAGACTGTTTATGCCCACAATGCGGTTGCTGTGGATGGCGAAGGACCGTCCATCAAGGGTCGGAGGGGGCGACTCCGCTTCTGGGAACAGCGTGCTCGCCTGGAGTTTATGGGGTTTTCCCACAGGGGCTACGAAGGGATCGGTGTGAGTCACAGGAGGTGTGTACTTTTGAACCAGACCCAGCAATACGCCGTGGTCCTGGACTTCCTGACTTGCGCGGACGGCACACACACTTATGAATGGATTTTCAATACTCCGGAGAAGGTTAAGCTCGGTCGGGATATGGCTGTTGGAGAGAACTTTACGCTATGCGATGGTGCGGGAGGAGGGAAGTTCAGAAAATCAGCAGCAACCATGGCCTTGCCTCTGGACGGCCGATCCACCTGGGGTGTTAAGCGAGGGAAAGGTACGAATCTGAGAATCGCGAAAGAGGGCGGAAGCGTAGACTACTGCGTTCTGATTGCACCTGAAGCAGAGGTTTCTTTTTCTGCCAATCCCGTTTCATCCAGGTCACGCTACCAGGTGCATATCGAGGTAAAGGGCGCCCATTTTCATCATAAATATGATCTGGACTGCAGGAAGGGCGTCATCCTGTAAGGCTTCTACTCGATACCGTCTGCGACTTCCTGCCAATTCTGTAGCATGAGGGTCAGGCCTGTCAATATGCGGGTCATGTCCTCTTCGGAGGTGTGACCCATCGATGCGATCCGGAAGGAGTCGTCCCGCATCTTCCCGTAGCCTGGCGCAAGCTGGACATTGAGGCATTCGGCTGCAGCTTTTACAAAGGTGGGTCCTGATACGCCTTCAGGCAGATGAATTGCAGTTACTGTTGGGCTTTCGAATCCCTGGGCCGCAAGAACACGCAATCCGTTCTCTGCGGCCCATTTTCTTTGCATTGCCGCAAGATTTGCGTGTCGTTTCACGCGACCGTCACCTTCGGCCAGCATTTCTTCGATCCGCGCAATGATGCATCTGAGGGTGAGATCAGGTACCGTCATGGGCGTCTGGTCTGTCTGCGCTTTCTCGGCCCATTCGATCAGATCCAGGACGTATCCTCGATTTGTGACCCCGGTGGCGACATCCAAGGCACGTTTCGACACGATCATTACCGAACCGATTGCAGGGATCGAGAAATCCTTCTGTAGGCTGAACAAGTAGTAATCGGGGTGCACCTTGTGGTAGTCGATATCCACGGCGCCCGCGATACTGACGCCATCTACAGCAACAAGCGTGTTCGGAGAGGTCTCCCTGGCGATTTCGCAGAGCTCCTGGAGCGGCAGCGCAACACCGGTTGAGGTTTCGTTATGGGTGATGAGGGCCAGATCGTAGCTCTTTTCAAGTGCATCACGCCAG
>CAVOEZ010000477.1:0-4262 GCA_963694355.1 Latescibacteria bacterium UBA2968
CCTTCGATGGAGGCGCTCACCCAGAACGTTGTGGGTTTGTTCAAGAAAGCCGTTGG
Organism: Latescibacteria bacterium UBA2968; assembly: GCA_963694355.1. Taxonomy (GTDB): domain Bacteria; phylum Latescibacterota; class UBA2968; order UBA2968. Next base: position 57 of record CAVOEZ010000477.1, read on the forward strand.
TCTTAACCCCCACGCACCCAGGGAGCTGCTGGTGGCGCTGGATGCCTTGCCGGATTCGGAACAAAAAGCGGACTTCATCGGGTCTCAGTTCAGTTTTGGTTTCGAGGAACGTCAGGAGATTCTTTCAGAATTGAATCTCCGAAGGCGGCTCGAGAGGATCAATTCTGCGATGACTCGCGAAGTCGAAATCATGGAGCTTCGGCAGAAGATCCAGAGTGACGCCGCAGGGTCCATAGACGAGGCGCAGCGGGAGTATTTTCTCAGACAGCAGCTCAGAGCCATTCGGGATGAGTTGGGAGAAGGGGACGATGAAGAGGCCGAGATCGAGGAGCTGCACCAGCAGATCCTGGAAGCAGGTATGCCAGAGGAAGTGAAGAAGGTGGCCGAGAGAGAACTCTCCAGAATGGAGAAGATGACGCAGGCGGCTGCGGAGTACACGGTCTCCAGGACGTATCTGGACTGGCTCGTGGAGCTGCCGTGGAACAAGTCCAGCGAAGACCATATCGATGTAGACACTGCCCAGCGAATTCTGGATGAAGATCACTACGGGATCGAAAAGCCCAAGGACCGGATCCTGGAGTTTCTGGCTGTGCGCAGGCTGAAGAATGACATGAAAGGACCCATTCTGTGTCTGGCTGGACCTCCGGGCACCGGAAAGACGTCTCTGGGCAAGTCTGTAGCCCGGGCACTGGGCAGGGAGTTCGTTCGTATCTCGCTTGGCGGCGTCCGAGACGAATCCGAAGTCCGGGGCCACCGAAGGACCTACGTGGGCGCATTGCCTGGGAGGATCATTCAGGGATTACGGCGTGTTAAGACGAATAATCCCGTTTTCATGCTGGACGAGATCGACAAGCTCGGGGCAGACTTTCGGGGAGATCCATCAGCTGCCTTGCTCGAGGTTCTGGACCCGGAGCAGAATAACAGTTTCGAAGACCACTATCTGGATGTGCCGTTCGATCTGTCGAAGGTCCTGTTTATTGCAACCGCGAACTCGCTCCATACGATTCCTCCTGCACTGCTCGACAGGATGGAAGTGCTCGAACTGTCTGGATATACCGAGGTCGAAAAAGTCATGATCGCCCAAAAGTATCTGGTGCCCCGTCAATTGGAAGCGCACGGTCTCAGTGAAAAGAGACTGGAGATAGACGAGGACGCGATCAGTGCGCTTGTCCAAAATTATACCCGGGAGGCCGGGTTGAGGAATCTCGAGCGCGAGGTGGGCACCCTGTGCCGCAAGGTGGCTCGCCGATTCGCGCAGGGGCGCCGCAGAAAAGTTCGTATCCGGAATACTGACCTGGGTGAGTATCTGGGACCCGCTCGGTTCCTGCACGAGGTTGCAGAGGAGGCAAGCGAGGTGGGTGTGGTCGCGGGGCTGGCATGGACTCCGGTTGGCGGAGAAGTACTTTTCGCCGAGGGTACGGTGATGCCGGGCAAAGGCGAGTTGAAGCTGACAGGTCAGGTAGGCGATGTGATGAAGGAGTCCGCCCAGGCGGCAATGACCTATATTCGCTCTCGTTGGGAAGATTTGAATCTGCCGCAGAATTTCAGTGAGAAGTCCGATGTTCACATCCATGTCCCGGCGGGCGCAGTACCGAAGGATGGTCCCTCGGCGGGTGTGACGATGGGTACTGTGCTGGCATCGGTGTTCACCGGGAGACCTGTGAGGCGGGATGTAGCTATGACCGGAGAGATTACCCTGCGAGGCAAGGTCCTGCCCATTGGAGGGGTTCGCGACAAAGTGCTGGCTGCACACCGTGCCGGCATGAAGACGGTGATTCTGCCCGAACAAAATCGAAAGGATGTGGAAGAGATTCCAGAAACGGTGCGCAAGGATTTGAAGCTGGTCTTTGCCGGCCATATGGATCAGGTTTTGGACACCGCAATGTATAAGCGGCGCAGCCAGAGCCACCGGATCAAGAGCGGGGAACGACATCGACTGGCCGCATCTACCGGCATATCGCGACGACCCTCTGTTCGTGCGGCAGGAGGCATCTGATCCTGATAAGTAAAAAAAAGTAAAAGGTCGAAGTCTCAGGAAAAGACTTCGACCTTTTTTAGTATGATTAGAACGGGTGGGTTCAGATTCGTTCGGCTATTTCCGGCTGGACTTCTTCGAATTCGGGGAATCGTCCTTCTTTGAGCTTCGAATACACCAGGTCGCCATTGACCGTGACTTCGAAGCGGCCGCCATCGGAGGGCAGCAGCGTGAAGGTTTCGATGTCTCGCTTGAATTCTTTCAGGATTTGTTCCGCCATACTGACGGTTTGGGTTTCATATCCTCAAGCCGAGCAATATTCGATTTCTACCTTTGCCATTGTTTCACCTCCCTTCAGCATCAAGCCTCGAGATGTATTTCAATCAACCCTTCTTGAATGAAAGAGATTCGCGGATCCAGGCATGAGAAAGCCTTGTAAATGATTCACGTTCAAATCGACTCCAAGTTGTTCAGCCGCGTCCGGTATGCCTTCCCACAATGCTTCGTACTGATTGTCACTGAGATAAGCATCCACCTCGGTGGCGAAATCAAAAGCATCACCACGCGTTAGGGGAAACGGATATCCTGCGGTGCGCAGGAACTCTCCCACATATTCAAACTGATATTCACACCAGGTCCCAAATTTCGGGTCGCTTCCAACTTTCGATAGCAATTCGGACGCCGAAATGAGATTGAAAGCGAAGTAGGCCATCGCGGCATTGGAAATCCTTTGCTTCTCACCCTGCTCACTGTGCGCCCGTTTGATGACCGGAGCCGGCCAGTAGAGATCGGCCCGTGGACGTTCCATCCTAGGATCGTAGCCGAACGCGTCCAAAATGAAGCTGGCAGTCGTTCTTATGGTAAATGCAAGACGGCTTTTGGAGAACCGGTCCGGATGTCTTGCAAGGGCTTCCCGGGTAAAGGACGGAATGGCAAAGAGTGCAGTATAAGCGTATAGAAATATGGTGTAAGCGTGTTCTGTGGGCAGCCAGAAATGTGCTCCAAGTTGCCGCGCCATCTGCACCTTTTCCTCGGGCACGAAATAGCGTGTTCCAACCTCCGCTGCCGAGGTTTCGAACCCGTTGGCAAGGCTACGGATTCGCGCTTCGTGTTCCTGGTTTGATCTTGACATGAATTTTGTCGCTGACTGCAAAGGTTTCGGTTCTGGAGAATATATCCGTTCCGGTTCACCCTGTCAATGCAGAGGAAAAGCTTCGGATGGGATTCCACTTGACGCTGCCGCGACCCGGGATTAGATTGCCGATCCTTCAAAATTCACCCTTCTGGAGCAGACTGAATGTCTAAGAATGATCACAAGGCCTATGAAGCGTTGATTCGCCAGAGCAAGGAGATTTCACTTCTCGGATCCTGTTCCGCCGTTCTGGGGTGGGATGAGCGTACCTACATGCCAAAGGGGGGGGCGAAGCTCCGGTCGGAACAGCACGCGCTGATGGCTGGCATCATTCACGATCGGGCGACGGACCCTGTGATTGGTGAACTGCTTGATAATATTGAAGGATCTCCGTTGGTCGATGAGGTGTCCTCAGATCCGGCTGTGAATGTGCGTGAGATCCGGCGAGGATTCGACAAGACGCGCAAACTGCCTCGGGCCCTTGTAGAGGAAATGGCCCGAGTGATCTCGCTGGCCGAACAGGCCTGGGAGGGCGCACGAGAGGCGTCGGACTTCGGGATGTTCCTGCCGCATCTGGAATCCGTGATCCGGTTGAAGCGGGAGGAGGCGGCTGCACTAGATATGGGGGATACGGCCTATGACGCGCTCCTGGACTGGTACGAGCCTGGAGAGACGGCGGCCAATCTCACACGCGTGCTGGGGGCCTTGCGAGATGAACTCGTTCCACTTGTCGAGGCAATCGTGAACTCAGGTGTGACGCCGGATCGGTCCGTAGTCGAAGGGGACTTTCCGGTGGATCTCCAGGAGGCGTTCGGCCGAAAAGCGGCACGAGAGATCGGATTCGATTTTGATAGAGGCAGGCTGGATGTCACCGTGCACCCCTTTTGTACCGGCATTGGTTCGGGAGATACACGAATCACGACCAGATACGACCGCTCGAATCTGACGCAGAGTTTTTTTGGTATCCTCCACGAGGCCGGACATGGTATGTATGAGCAGGGGATCGATCCGGCTCACTCAGGCACCCCGATGGGAGAAACGGTATCCCTCGGCATTCATGAATCGCAATCAAGGATGTGGGAAAACCTCGTGGGCAGGA
>CAVOEZ010000478.1:0-4262 GCA_963694355.1 Latescibacteria bacterium UBA2968
CGGGTATCATCAAAGACTGCACGGTGGTGGATGGCAAAGCCGATGTGATGGTGACCCCGGGTGATGGGCTGGTGGAATTCTATACGGTTCTTTCGGGAATGGTCGGAGGCGGTTTCAAGGGACCGCTTTATGTGGAGTGCGTTGGCAGCAAGGAGCCGGATGACGTGGATCGCGATATTGCATTTGCTCTGGGTTATGTGAAGGGGATTTTGACTGGGCTGTAACCCATGTCGTATTCATATTGATAACAAAAAAGCGGAGCTCAGAAAGAGCTCCGCTTTTTTCTGTTCGGACATTCGATTTCTACCCTCACTCCCCACCGTATTGAAGCGCCCCACATGGAAATACGGCTGCGCGTGTTCCACTGCCATAGCAGGTACCCAATTCATCAAGCACTTCCTTCCAGGTTTTACAGAACAGGTAGCTTTCTCCGTGCTTCGCCAGCACATCCCATTTGTTTATCCCTGGTGAGAATACGATTGTCTTTCTGCGTGCCGATGAGGGCTTTCCAGCCAACGCCGTACCGGGGCCAAGGACCGAATGCCAGCCCAATCCCTCGGGACTGGCGCTGCAGATTACGACTGTTGCATTGTCCTTGAGCAGATTCTTCCTGGAACTACCCATTGGTACCATCGCCAGCCCAGCCTGCATAAATTCCGTATCCTTCGGGAAGGCATTGAAGATACCCACATCCATATTTTCTGGTATAGGCGTTTTGTATAGGTCCTTGCCGTATTCAACACCTTTCCAAAAGGCAGCCTCCGGATCTCCGGCTACCATACCGGTAATCTCCAGCTCGGAGTTGAGCAGCGGATTAACGATAAACCTTAGACCTGCCATTCTGGCGACCTCATCCAGATGTTCGCGAAACCCTTCGTGGACATAACGGTGGTTTGCTGTAATGGTCACATGGCCGCACGCACCCGGTATCAGAAGTTTGGAACCTCCCCCGAAGAAGCCGCCCCGGGGTGTTAACATGCCCAGAGCTATCCGGAGATCGCAGGCCATGAAATCTCGATTGACGAAGATCGGAACCCCACGACTCGAGTGGCCCAGAAATTCCAGATTCTCGTACGCGTTGTGGTTCAGCACATACATCCTGTCCACGATATCGATGCCAAGCTTCTTGATTAAATCGTCTCGCGTCAAAGGACGATGGGCAGCCAGTGCGCAGATGATTCTGATCCGGTCTTCCGGGATTCCCCCGGCGTTCAGTTGTTCGATGAGGTATGGGAGCAGACGAAATGCAGGTGTTGGACGAGACAGGTCATCCACCAGGATTGCCGCGGATCGGGATCCCTGCGCCAGGGTTTCCAGAGTTGGGGATCCGATGGGGTGGTCCATGGCCTCCCTAATTCCCACGTCCCCGATGTCCGGCCCTCCTTTCATTTCTGCAACCGTAACGTCCCAGTCATTGGGAAAGCTGAGGTCAAATTTTCGGGTATTATACCAGGCGGACCAGGGTATCGATACGGTCTTCATGAGGGTACCTGCAGGGTTTAGAGGTAGGGAACCGGCGACGGGTCCAGCCAGTCACAGATTCGATTCTTGATTGCCCACGCAAAGAAGAAATTTCCCGCGGGGGTATGGTGGCCGATATAGTAGCGATCCAGGTAGGCATCGATCGGAGCGTTCGAGTGGGAATAATCCCTTACGAAGGCGTCACGCATGTCGATTACCGGAGTTTCCCTGCGCCCCAGCCACTTCAGCAAACTGTGATCGAAAGGGGAATGTCCAGCCAGCGCGGCAGCTACACTTTTCCGGCTGAAGGAAAGCACGAGCAGGAGTTCTTTGCCGGTCGACCTGGCGAACCGCTCGGTTAGCTCTACCACATGCCGAGTGGCCAGGAGTGCCGCCTCGGTGTGAAGTTCGTGGCGTTCGGCATCCGAGACGGAGTTTGCCAACCCCGATAGAGCCCCAAGAGATCGGACCCTTGCAGAAGCATTGGTCGAACCCCCTTTTCGAGCAAGGGCGGCGTGGAGCATGGGGTCGTCCTGAAATGTGTCCCAGACCCAGTCTGGATCGCAAAGGCGATATACTTCCTCTGGGGTTCCACAGATATTCTCGTTCTCCTCGCATATTCCTTTGTCGAGATCGACGGAGATATGGGGCAAAGTATACCGGCCCTGCCTTCCCATCCTGATGGATCGCCACGCATCCAGATTTCGGAAATGGTCGTCGTCCCAGATATTGAGGATGATGTATCTGGCAGGTGAAACAGGTTCCACTGCCCTCATTCTGCGATAGGCCTGGTAAACGCTGTATCCGCCTACTCCGAAGTTCCGGATAGGTTCCTGGACGTGGGCAGCCAGATATTCCTGCCAGGTTTCCCCGTCGCTAACCTGATCGCAGTGGGTGAAGCTGTTGCCATAGGTGTTGATGCGGCAGGTTCGATCGGGAAAGTTGACAACCCGGCGTGATCCGTTGGGTTCATAGGCGTAATACCCTTTGGCGTCGTCGATGCTTCCACCACGCGTGCCTTCACACAGCAGCCAGCCCAGTTCCGAATCGTAGGTGGACTTCGCGTTGTTGCACATGATCGCGGTCAGGTGTTCAGGAATCTCGACCGATTCATCGTGCGGCTTCACGAAGTGGTCGACCATTTCCCTGGTGGGCATGATCGAGGTGAGGAATGAGCGGGCGTCTGTGCGTTCCATAGCTTCAGGCTTACCAGTTTGTGAATGAGCCATCTTCTCTTCTCAAACGGGGACCGTGCCCCCATTTGAAGCTATACTCTGTGGCGGCTTCCTCATTGAACTCGATGCCGAGCCCCGGGGCTTCGGGTGCGAGTAGATACCCGGATTCATACGGCACCTGGACGGGAAAGAGGTCTTCCATTACGGTCCTGCCCACCAGACCTCCTTCCTGGACAGCGAAGTTGTCCGTTGCTACGTCGAGATGCAGACAGGCAGCGGCAGACACCGGCCCAAGCGGGTTGTGCGGGACGATCTTGATATAGTGCGTTTCGCACCAGTTGGCCACTTTCCGAGCCTCAGTGAGGCCCCCAACGATACACAGGTCGATTCTGGCATAGTCCGTAAGTTCCTCTTCGATGACCTGTCTGAATTCCCACTTCGTTGCATAGTGTTCGCCGATTGCAAGTGGACAGCTGACGTGATTACGAACGAGTCGGTATGTTTGCGGATTCTCGCAACGGAGAGGGTCCTCAATGAAAAACGGATCGTATTGTTCCAGCTTTCTACCCAATCTGATGGTGTCCGGCGGATCCAGTCGTGTGTGGACATCGATACAGATTTCGATTTCCGGACCCACTGCCTCACGGACTGCCGCAAAATGTTCAACGGAATCGCGTACAGCTACCGACGGTTCCAGAACGCCGTCTCTGTCCATAACCGACATTCTCAGATACTTCCAGCCATTTTCCACACATTTGAGGGCTGCAGCAGCCGTGTCTTCGGGTGTCTTGCCACCGATTCCCGTATAGCAGACCACTCGATCGCGCAATTTGCCGCCCAGCAGCATATAGACCGGTTGGTCCAGGGCCTTTCCCTTTATGTCCCAAAGCGCCATGTCTATTGCGCTTTGGGCCGCCATGTTGATTCTGCCACCGGGAAAGAAATCCCCCCTGAACAGTACCTGCCAGATCTTTTCGATATTCATCGGATCCTGTCCGATCAGGTCCGATGCCATGTGCTTTATCGCTCCAATTCCGGCCTGTTCCTTCCAGGTAATGCCAAACTCGCCCATGCCGTAGATGCCTTCATCGGTTTCGATCTTGACGAACAAGTAGTTGCGTGATCCGTGATACACAGGAAAGGTCTTTACTTCTGTGATTATCATCTGGTTTATCCTCAATTCGTGTAGGGGACCGCTCCACTTTCTTCAACCTCGAATCCGAACCGATCCAGGTATTCTTGTGGGGGCAAGAACGCATCATTTCTTGCATCGAGAAGATCGCACAGTGTCTTTTCCAGGGTAGCCTGAAGATCCACGCTTTCCGGTGTGTCAATCAGGTTTTCCATCTGGAAGGGATCTCTCCCGTTGTCATAGAGCAGCCACGGACCGTCCAGTCTTCGTGCATATGTGTGACGTTCTGTCCGGACACCACGCCACGGAAGACCCCGGTTTTCAGAGAACGGGGCAATTGCCATCGTGAGCGCTGCACTATTCCCCTCAAAGGACTCGCCCCGAATCGCAGGCGTATGATCCATGCCTTCCACCGTGTCCGGGATTGGGACATCGGCCAGGCCCAGGAGGGTGGGCATGATATCGACAACGTTTAGAGGAGATTTGATCGAATG
>CAVOEZ010000479.1:0-4253 GCA_963694355.1 Latescibacteria bacterium UBA2968
TGCTCGAGAAGAATGACTCGCGCAAATTCGTGAGGGAAGGTCATTGCGGATAGAGATAATCGCAGGTCTGCCAGATCGGTGATTTTTTCGGAAAGTCCAAAGGCACCGCCTATGATGAATGTAATCTTGCTGTTTCCCCTCAGCATAAGATCGGAAAACCGCTCCGCAAGCCTTTCCGAAGCGCAAGATTCCCCTCCACTTACCAACGCAACGAGGTAGGTGTTCGTCGGAATGGCCCGGAGAATTCTTTCTCCTTCGCGGTCGATTATGTCTCGCGGGAGGAGTCCTTTTGATGCACGTTCTTCTTTTATTTCCAATTGCGTGAGTGAAGCGTATCTGGCAATACGTAGGGTATAGTCCCTTGCGCCTTCGTTGAGGTAGGCTACCCGACCCTTCCCTATGGTGATCAAGCTCAATTGCATGCCGGTATGATACGCACATTTCAGCTCGCCTACAAGAAGCTTGTTCAGGACTCAGAAAAACGGTATTATATTAGACACAATTGGTTATGCAGATTTGAACAGTCATCTGATAGGCCGTTTTCGGGTGCTCAATCAGACCGCCGGCCAACCTGGTCGGGTCATCTCGATCACTGCATCAACATCCTCCAGGACAGCACAGCGTGCGCAGAATCTCACTCCTTCTGATACTTTCCTGTACCATCTTCCTTTGTTCCAAAAAGGTCGTCCAGGCGGCCGACACTGCCCGATTTCTCCACGTGGATCAGATCAGTCGCGGGATGAAAGGAATGGGTAGAACGGTATTCCAGGGTACCAAAATCGACACCTTTCAGGTGGAGATTATCGGGATCCTGAAGAATTACCTGGGTCCTCGAAGCGACATGATTCTCGCACGGCTGGAAGGTGGCCCGCTTGAAAAGACCGGCGTGATGCCGGGAATGAGCGGAAGCCCTGTATATATCGATGGGAAACTCATTGGCGCGGTCGCCTATACCTGGTCCTTTGCAAAGGAGCCCATTGCGGGGATTACACCCATCCATAGTATGTTGAGGCTATTCCGGCGCGAAGATAACTCAGAGCAATCGCCAGGCACAGGTCAGACCTCTATGTTCGGATCCAGTGGGTCGGATATCGATCCCTCTTTGGTCGGAGATCTGAAACCGGTGGGTACTCCGCTGGTGATGTCGGGATTTGCACCTCAGGCGATAAGCGATCTGCGCAAGGAACTTTTGCCCGCCGGATTTTTTCCCATTCAGGGTGGGGGCGCGTCAGATTCGACCCTCCCAACGAGCCCGTTTGAAGCGGGGGCCGCCGTTGGTGTGCAGCTTGTGCGAGGTGACTTCAGCATGACCGCTATTGGGACCCTGACTCACCGTGATGGGGACAGAGTATTGGCCCTCGGTCACCCTATGCTTTCTACAGGCAACACATCCTTGCCAATGACTTCAGCTTATATCCATGGCATCATGCCAAGCCAGTTTCTCTCTTTCAAGATGGGTACAGCGACAAGCCCTCAAGGTACGATTTTGCAGGACCGGGCGCAGGGCGTCTCGGGAAAAGTCGGCGAGATGCCCGCCATGATGCCCGCAAGTATCGAAATATTGTCCTCAGGAGGCACACAAAGATTCAAAATAGAAGTGCTCAGAAACCGGGATTTTACTCCCATCCTGCTCCGAACCGCAGTGGCCAGTGCCCTGATCTCGTCCGAGAAACTCATGGGTGAGACCACGGTTGCTGCAAAAGGAACAATTTTGCTGGAAGACCGCGCGCCTGTGGTGGTTGAGAATGTGTATGCTGGCCCAACTGGATTGGGGCTCGCCGTTTTGGGTTTGACGACTCCCGTAAATCGGCTGATGCGAAATCCGTTCGAATCCGTTCAGGTCGAAGAGATTACACTCAGTCTGAGAGTCGAAGAGCGTGCAAGAGCCGGTCGGATCGCTTCTGTCCGTTTCGACCGGACGCAGGTTAAGGCGGGTGAGACGATAGGGATCGCGGTGGACATTCGCGAATATCTTGGCGAGTCACATATAGTCAATACCAGTCTGGACATACCGGAGCAGGCGCGGGGAAGTCGTCTGGTTCTGCACATTACGAGCGCCAGCGCCTACGTGAAGACCGAAGCCAAGCGTGTACCCGACGAATACCGGGCGAAAGACCTGGACCAACTGATTCGCATACTCGGTCGGGTCGAAAGAAATGACACTTTGATCCTGCAGCTATTGTCGACAAGGACGGGTGTTACGGTCGAAGGCAGGGAGGTTTCCACACTCCCGCATTCCGTGATGTCAGCTATGCAGCATTCAAGTGTATTGGGCAGTGTAAGGCCAGTTCGTCAGACCGTGCTGACAGAGGTAAGAATTCCCACGGATATGGTCCTTTCCGGCAGCCAAACCGTTATGATTATCGTAGACCAGGAGAGAAATGGCGTGATCTTCGCCGGAAAGGCAGGGCCTGCTGGTGGCAAGAAATAATATCGTAATTGTTGCTTTTGTTTTCATGCTGCTCGTGTCCACAGCAAGTGCCGTAGAGCCCATTCTATGGCGTGAGCATACCCAGGCACAGTTTGCTGGAGGTGAGCCGAACGGCGTGTCCTTTACACGTGACGGTGTAGTGGCTCTGTCTCCGAGTTTGGTCGAGGTTGCTGATGTGGGGGAGGAGTTCGTCTGGGATCTTGCCCGTGACCAGAAGGGTCGTCTTCTCATCGCCACCGGCAACAGGGGAAAAGTCTATAGGTTCACCGAGGGTGAAAAGCCACGGCTATTGCTGGACACGCCAGAGGTGGCCATGTTCAGTATCGCGGTATCCCAAAATGGGACCGTTTTCACCGGTTCTTCTCCGGATGGACTGATCTACAGGCTCCGTCCGGGCAAGGAGGTGGAGACTTTCTGTCGTACCGAAGATGAGCACGTCTGGGCGCTTCTGGTAGACCGGGGCGTTCTCTATGCTGCTACGGGCGGCAAGGTCGGACGGGTGTTGAAGATTTCGGACGACGGATCGGTTACTGAACTTTTCAAAAGTCCGGATCCGAATATCGTTTGTCTTGTCAGAGGTCCGGACGGGAGTTTGTATGCCGGCTCGGATCAGAGTGGATTTGTGTACAGGTTGAAAACCGGCGGCAAACTGGAGGTGCTCTACGATGCCCCCGAGAGCGAAGTCCGAGCCCTGGCAATTGGCAAATCGGGATTGATCTATGCCGCTGCGATGTCGGGGAAATCCACGGCGAATGCACAGCGAGAAGGCGCCAAACCCCAGCAAGGAAACGGTACGGCCGTGTCGTCAGAAACCTCTTCTCTTTACGCCATTCGTCCTTCGGGGGCGACGGTGAGATTGTGGGAGGCCCCCGATCCGATGCTGCTATCGATTCACGTGGGAGAAACGGGTGAACTCACTGCGCTGACCGGTGAAACCGGCGGCGTATATCGGATTAAGGCAGATGGTTCTGCCACACTGCTGACCAAGTTACAAAATGCGCAGCCCTGGACCTTCGCCGCTTCACCGGCAGGGGAGATCTGGCTGGGGATGGCGGGATCCGGTAAAGTCTACAAGCTGGGCAAATCAATTGAGAAAGAGGGAACACTCACCTCAAAACCGAGGGACTTCTCTCTTGTATCCAGGTGGGGAAAACTGGCCTGGAAAGCCGATACGCCCCCGGCCACATCGGTGGTATTTCAGACGCGGTCGGGAAACAGCGAAACACCGGATGATACGTGGAGCGGCTGGTCTGGTCCAATGACGACTGCGGGTCAGATCCAAAGTCCCCCTGGCAGATTCATTCAGTACCGCGCCCAATTCAAGTCGACCGATGGAACCACGAGCCCGAGGCTGAAAGAGGTGACACTGGCCGGTCTTCAGGAGAATGTGTCTCCGCAGATCCTGACGGTTGGTGTGACCCCCCCGGCGGGGCATAAAAATGGTTTACCGAAAACCAACGACAATGCCACGGTCCGGCACAATGGCACAGAGGGTGGAAACGGGATCTGGCAGATTAAATGGGCCGCGGGAGATGCCAACAATGATCGGCTGATCTACGACCTTTATTTCCGCGGCAGGGATGAAAAACAATGGAAACTTCTGGGAGACGACCTGACGAAAACGTCTTTTCAATGGGACGTCGAGTCGGCGCCGGAAGGAACCATGCAGGTCAAGGTGGTGGCATCGGACCGACTCAGTAATCCTGCGGTGATGGCACTCGAGACCGAAAAGGAGAGCGAACCCTTCGATCTGGATCACACATCACCGGTGGTGAATCTGCAAGTGACGGCGGAGGGATCCGGCACACTTGCCGTGACGGGT
>CAVOEZ010000480.1:0-4253 GCA_963694355.1 Latescibacteria bacterium UBA2968
CCTTGACCTCGGACCCGAGCGAGTGGACGGTGGCGTATCACCGGAAATTGAGAATTCAGAGTTGACGGTAAGAAATCTTTCTTTCCGTTATCCCCAGTCGGAAAGGTCTGCTGTCAAGAACGTGACTTTTACAATCTCACCCGGTGAGCGAGTGGCAGTTGTGGGCGCAAATGGTTCCGGCAAGACGACACTGGTCAAGGTTCTTCTCGGTCTGTTCGAACCCTCAGGGGGAGAAGTGCGATATGGCGCCATCGATGCCAGGGAGCTTGACAGGGACGCATTGTGGGATCAGTCTGCAGCGGTTTTCCACGACTATACGAGATTCGCATTCACGTTGGGCGAGAATATTGGTTTTGGCAGAACCGAGAAGATGAATCTGTCTCAGGAAGTGGAGTCAGCCGCTCGTCTCGGAGGGGCCGATTCGGTTGCTGCAAATCTTGCAAGGGGATATGGCACGGTGCTGACGACTGAGTTCGATGGCGGGACAGAGTTGTCAGGTGGGGAATGGCAGCGAGTTGCTATTTCGAGGGGATTCATGCGAAACGCGGCAATGATTGTTCTGGACGAACCGACGGCCTCCCTGGATCCGAGAGCCGAGGCGGATGTGATTAGGCGTTTTCTGTCGATGGCTGGAGGCCGAACCGCCTTCGTGGTTTCGCATCGACTGGGGTCCGCTCGATTCTGCGACAGAATCCTGGTGATGCGTGAAGGACGCTTGATTGAAAATGGGACCCACGATGAGCTGATGACAGAAAAGGGTGAATACGCCAAAATGTGGGACTTGCAGGCTCAGTGGTATCTGGAGGATTGAGGCGCGACGTCGGGGATGGAATCCACCTCGACCATGAAAAATCCGATGAACCATATAGATCGGAAGAATTCTAGAAATGTTGTGCGTTTGAAGTACCGTAGGGTCTGTGTTATCGGTGAATCTGGAAATGCCATTTTGTCAATCACGGCTGAAGTTTTGGCCTCCGGGTGCCAAAATAGCATTTCTGTTCGAGGAGAATGGGAAGATGGGGCATATTCAAATGGTTTTGTAAATTATTGATACTATGATATTTATGGTGCAAATGCAGAGAAGGCCCACCATTTGGCACACCGATTGCGAAACAGAACACACAAGCACCGGGCGATTACCCGGAATCGGTAAGAAAACAGAAAACCGAAGTAAAACACCAAAAATGGAGGACATAACATGGCACTCGTAAAATTGGCCCCCAGAAACGGATTTGGACTCACGTCGGATTTCGACAGACTCCTGGATGGAATTTGGGAAGGACGCAGAGACGGTCTCAGGACGGTCTCCGACTGGAATCCTCCAATGGATGTGACGGAAACCGAAGACGAAGTCTCGGTTCTTGTGGACCTGCCGGGGCTGAACAAGGAAGACATTAAGGTGAGTGTAGAAAACAATGTGCTGAGCATTGTTGGTGAAAAGTCGAAGGCAGACGACACAGAAGGGAAGCGCTACCATCGGGCGGAGCGGGTAACTGGATCCTTCAAGCGAACCTTGCGCCTGCCTGCAGTAGTAGACGCGAGCAAGATAGCGGCAGCGTACAAGGATGGGGTGCTCGCGCTGACGCTGCCCAAGTCCGAAGTCGCGAAGCCCAGACCCATCGCGATCCAGTAATCAGTATCGATGAATAAAAAAGAAGAGACCGGTCGTTGTTCGTCCGGTCTCTTCTTGTACATATTTGCGTCAGAACTTTCTTTCCACTCAAGAACAAGGTTCCCTCGGGGAACAGACCAGGGATTGTGCCTGCAATCTGGCAGGCTTGTGTTCTCGGATGTCTACAGGCTACTATCTGATGCACGATCGTTTTGTTCTCGGAGCACTTTCCTCATAATCTTGCCCGTGGCGGTCATCGGCAGCTCATTCACGAATTCAATTTCGCGGGGATACTCGTAAGCCGCCAACCGGGTCTTCACGAATTCCTGAATATCTTTCACAAGGGGCACGCTTCCGGCGTTCTCGTCTTTCAGGACGATGAATGCCTTGACCACTTCTGTCCTGACTTCATTCGGCACGCCGATGACTGCGGCCATTGCCACTTCCGGATGTCCGATCAGGCAGTCCTCGATCTCCGCAGGCCCAATTCTGTATCCTGAACTGATGATGACGTCGTCCTTTCTGCCCACAAACCAGAAATATCCGTCTCCATCCTTTCTTGCAATGTCCCCTGTCAGACACCAGTCTCCATTGAATTTCAGGCGGGTTGCTTCTTCATTTTTCCAGTATCCCAAAAACATGACAGGATCCGGTCTGCGAACCCCGATTTCGCCAATCGTTTCAGCCTTGCAGGGACTTCCATCTTCGCCGAGTACCTCCACCGTGTGTCCGGGGACAGCTCTTCCCATGGAGCCTAGTTTTGCTTCCATCAGTTCCGCACAGTTAGACACCAGCAGATTCGCCTCGGTCTGACCGTAGAATTCGTTGATGGTTAGACCGAAGGTGTCCTTGCCCCACTCGAGAAGTTCCTCTCCCAGGGTTTCGCCACCACTTCCAAGACTCCGCAGGTTGAAATCTCCCAGGCGTTTCGGGTTCGGCACCTGTCTCATGAGTTTCAACCCGGTGGGCGGCATGAACACGTTCCTGATTCGGTGCTTCGCCAGAAAATGGTACGCTTCTTCAGGGTCGAACTTGCGGGGCCTGTGAGCGACCACTGGAACGCCATGGTGCAGGCTCGGAAAGAGAACATCGATCAAGCCGCCGATCCACGCCCAGTCGGCCGGCGTCCAGAATCGATCGTCCTTGCGGGGGAAGAAGTTGTGGGGAAGTTCCACACCCGGGAGGTGGCCCAGGAGCACGCGATGTCCGTGGAGGGCGCCTTTGGGTGGTCCGGTAGTCCCGGAGGTGTAGATGATCAGCGCAGGGTCGTCTGCAGCAGTGGCCACGGGCTTGAATTGTGGCGAGGCCTGTTCGATCAGTCTCCAGAAACCGTGAAACGTCTTCGGATCCTCTTCGGTAGTAATTATGGTGGTGAGTTCCGGAAGTTGATCCTTGATATCGAGAATCTTCGGTAAATTCTCACCATCTGTAATGACGCCCTTTGCACCGGCATCGGTGAGCCGGTACTCGAGGGCCTCGGTGCCGAACTGGGTGAACAAGGGGATGGCAATTGCCCCGATCTTGTAAATCGCAAGGTGCGCAACGACTGTTTCGGGACATTGTGGGAGAAGAATCCCTATCCTGTCGCCTCTGTCGATGCCCTTTGCAGACAGCGCATTGGCAAACCGGTCGGACCAGGATTTCAGGTCGGAGAACGAGTATTCCCGAGTCTCTCCACCAGTGGTTTCATAAATGAGCGCTGTACGGTGTGAACCGTCCACCCACTTGTCACACAGGTCCACTCCCAGATTGTAGGTTTCTGGAATACGCCAGCGAAATGACGCGTACAGCTCATCGTAGGAATCGGTTTTCTCGATCACAAGCGGTCACCCGCACAAAGGGGAAAGTGGTGTCTTAAGGTATTTCTGGATCGATCCAGGGCGTCCAGTTAGACAGTGAAAGGGCGCCGTCTGCCACCATGGTGGTCCCGTTGATATATCTGGCCGCGGGAGAGCAAAGGAAACCGACCATGGCCGCAACCTCGTCGGGTTCGGCCATGCGGTGTGCCGGGACATCTTTGACCGCCGTTTCGCGGTAGTCCTCGTGCTCCAGCGGATCGAACTCTTTTTCCTGCAGACCCTGTGTTGCCACAAAGCCGGGGGCTAGCGCATTTACTGTCACATTCTGCCGCGCATAGTAATAGGCCAGTGTCTTCGTCAGGTTAATAACACCCGCCCTCGCAGCACCGGAATGGGCAAACGGAGGCGCCCCTCGCTCCAGCGCGTAGACGTGGACAATGTTAACGATCGCGCCGAACCCATTCGCGACCATGTGTGGGCCCACGCGGCTGCACAGATTCCATGTGCCGTTCAGATTTAGGTCGATGACTGCTCGCCATCCTCGGTCACTGATTTCGCTGGGCCTGGCGGGAAACTGACCTCCCGCATTGTTGATCAGGAAGTCGATCCGACCGAATTCTTTTACCGCGGATTCCACCAGTCTGTCCACCTCATCTGTTTCCCGGATGTTGGTGATCACAGGATGGCACGCCGTGCCTTTCAACCGGATTTGTTCGGCTGCAGGCATTAGCGTATCTTCATTTCTGCCGGCAATTACAGTGTTGGCGCCAAGGCCAGCAAATCCAAGAGAGATGGCTTTGCCGATCCCTCTTCCGCCACCTGTGATCAAGGCAGTGCGCCCG
>CAVOEZ010000481.1:0-4250 GCA_963694355.1 Latescibacteria bacterium UBA2968
GGGCAAAAGTATCCTGCAGAAGCTTTTGATTAATCCTCCTTTGACCCTTCTCAAATTGGTGACACCCTCTACAAAACTCCGATTTTGAGAAGGCAGGTGAAGGTACTCCTCCACCGTGTCCGCTGCTTCTCCAAACCTCCACCGGTGGGCGCTCACCCCTCCCTGGACCGAATCTGACGTGTGAGCGCACGTGACAGGCCATGCAGTCGACCCCAGCATTCTGTCTATCTGAACTGTATCCATAGTTCACTCCGTATTCCTCGTCTTTCCCATCGTGCAGCATCGGATGTTGCTCCGCAGTCGGGGCGTGGCACGACTGGCAACCTTCCACAAACCCAGGATTCCCCCAGAGTGCGTCCTCAAGCTGTCCCATCACGCCTGACCCCATGCTCATGCTGTGGCGTGAGGCGGTCCAGTCTACCAGTTGTCCTGCGTGACATGCCCCGCAGGATTCTGGATCCAGCTTGCTCGCCAGGGTGTCGTGAGAGGCGGGCGCCCACCCTTGCGATTCGATGGGTGTTTTCCAAAATGATGCAAGAAATGTGCTGCCGTCGACATTTTCTCCCCCACTACCCGTTCCCGAAATTGCCACCCTCATTGCGGTGATCTGACGCTTCCCAATCTCTATATTGAGCACCGAATTTGGTCGTTCGTGGGCGGACAGGAATGCTGAGACGTCTTCTGAATCCGGAAGCGGGATCTCCCTGACGTATTCGCCCATGCGATGACAACCCGCACACCCCTTCTGTGCAAATACAGAGAGCGATTCCTTAATTCGAGATTTGGACACTTCGAGTTCTCTACTCTGCTTTGTGGGCTTCCCCTCCCCAAGAAGATAGGCAGCAACATCCTCCGCCTGCTTCTGGTCGAATCCGAAGTCAGTCATCCGCGTGTTCGGGATCACCTGTGTCGGATTCAAAAGATAGGAAACGAGCCAGATCGGCTTTAATTTTGTATGTGTCTTGTCCAGATTCGGGGCTATTGTTCCACCCCGACCTTCCCTGGTGTGACAGGCTCGGCACTGCACGGAGTCAAAAATTCTTTTGCCGCGTTTCGGATCTCCCGTACCAGACAGTTGGATTCCCTCGAGGCCTCTCCTGGATGAAAGCAAATCAACGAGAAGGTTTCCCTCAGTTTCGGAAAGAGGGACCCTTGGCATCTTGGCATCTTGCACCATTGCAGATGGGTCAGCAAGCCATCCCTGGATCCAGGCTTTGTATACCTTGTCCCCAATCAGGTCCAGGTCAGGTCCCCATCGTTTTGTCCCGGAACGATCCGGTAAATTGTGGCAGGAAACGCACCCGTAATATTGCACCAGCCCCCACCCAGAGGGCTCCACGGTGCCAGGAAGAAAGTGATCACCCGTACCTGCCTCTATGCTCCAGTTCTGGATGTCCTCGGAACCCCTTGTGGTATCTGGAATCACGCTGACATCCCTGACAAGCGGGTGCGTCTGCTCCGCCTGAACGAGGATAGACGTCGAAAACGTGGTCATTGCGAGCAGAAGAAAGCGGAGGCGACTCACCAGTCGCCCCCGCTTTTTCAAACTTGATGATACCAATGTCAAACGCAAGCCTCCTTAGCAGCAGCCGCCTCCACCGTAGTGATAGGTAGGTGGTGTAACTGTCAGATCATCTCTGCCGAGATCTTCGAACCAGGCTCCAGTCTTGTCGCAGACCGAAAGTGGAACGTCAGGCATTACAACATGCCCTTTGCCGTCATCGAAATACTCCTCATCTCCTGTGTAAAACACCATCCTTCCTGTAAAGATACAAGGACCATCTTCCGGCACCGGATCGTTGTAAGCAGCAATCTCTACGGTTTCCAAAAGAATATCTTCATCAACATCGAACCTGCGCCCGTCGAGAACCCGGTAGGGTCTTCTTCCTCGCACCTCCACTGTACCATAGCCAGCATCGGTGATAAACTCAAGATAGGCTTCCAGTGATAAGGCACCTGAAAGACACATTGCCCGAAGCCGGGCATCCTGACGTAGATGCTCCGGAATAACTTGCTGAGAGATCGGATCGGATATGGTCATTTGACCACCCGGCCGAAGCACGCGGTTCATTTCTCCTAGCGCCTGCTCCAGATCATCCGCAACAAAGATATTAAACAGGCAATTCTGGGCTGTTAAATCCACAGATCCATCGGGAACAGGCAGATCCAGGGCATCCCCCTCGAGCAGGGTTACAAATTCAGGCTCGAACCAATCGTTCGCAAGCGCGGCCAGTTCGAAGTTTTCACGGGCCTTGTCCAACATTTCGGGTACAGAGTCGATCGCAATAACAGATCCTGGTGATCTGGTGAAATAGGCAAACTGAAGGGCTTCCATACCCCCTCCCACACCAACATAAAGGACCGACATCTCTGGCTTGAGATCTCGGATATGTACTGTGGTGCCACAGCCGTAATTCATTTCCTGCATTTCCAGAGGAATTTCCAGTCCCGGAAGATCGTAAGGCTTGGACGACGTACAGCACAAACCAGGTTGGGGTTCCAGAGCGGCTTCACGATAAAGCGTTCGAGTGGTCTCGAGATAGTTCTGCATCTGTCCTCCTGAATCAGCGATCTACAAATTGGCAATCACAAGGACCGCTAAATCGTTATTTGTCACAAGGATTTGTCTTGCACGGGTTACAAGGATTGCACGGATTACTTCCACATGGGTTGCATGGATCTTGGGCACTAAGTGCCTTATCTGGGGCATCCGTGGCGAACACATCCAGAGTAATGGTAATCTTGTTATCCAATCTCATCACCACAAGTTTTGGGATCGGAATATCATAATTTTCCAGATCGAGATCGAACGAACCCTGAATCCTCAAGAGATTGCCAGGCAGTCTAAATCTGGTCTGCTCACTTGCCTTCAGGTAAGTGGCTTTAAGATTTACTGTCTCTTCACGAGATACACCGTGCAGGTCAATCATACCGGTCGCTTCGATTTCAACAGGTTTTCCATCAACCAGTTTACCCGGGAGCACACTTCGAATTTTCAAGAGACGAAATCTCGTTTCCGGAAACCTGTCGGTCTGCAGATACTGGTCCCTCATATCCTGATTCCTGCGCTCGATTCCCGTATCCAATTGCTTCAAGTACACCCTTATGTCAACCTTCGATGAACCCGCAAGATTCCTGGGGTCCAGGACGACCTCCCCTGCTACCTTATTGGTGGTACCTATGATGGTCTCCATGGGCGCTTTCGACTCGAACATGACCACATTTCTGCCTAGCGGATCCACTATTTCGAAGGAGGTTTGCTGCGCAATTCCCTCAGTAGAAAGAAAAGGACCAATCCACAGAATTGCGGCCATTCTAAGAAATTTCATTGTGGCGCGTTCAAATTTGTACACGTTTGGCTCCTCCTCATTTCTTCCCGCATTCTCGATCTAATTGCAGGGAATGTGTCACCTTTGGTGTTTTTCAGCCAACACGTGGATCTTTTAGCGAGGCACCAGATCCCACAGGTGCAAGCTCCGTGCCATAGACCTGCATATGTGGCATCGAGAAACTCTGTGGCACACAATTTGCAATCTATAGCCCCTATGAAAGTCAAATATAAGACAGAACCTGCGCACTGCAAGACATTATCTCCATTCACAATACGAACTCCTATGATGCTGATTATCTCATATACATATGACCCAACACGCATGTATACATGACATCCGGTCTGCCAAAGATCCGGATGTATGGAGATTGCAATGTTAAGTATGAACAGACGAATCCTGATTTACCTTTTGGCGCTGTGGGGAGGAACTGCGGTTCTGGGTGCCATTGGTTACCTGAGACTCAATGCTGTTCAGAACGTATCCCGGGAATTGCTGGAGGAAACCGCACCCTCCGTTGAAGCGGCACTGCAAGTTGAAAACAGCATCCACACCATCTTTCTTAATACCTATTACTACTGTTCATTTCGACACGATCCAGCCAAGACAGAGGTGAGTAAAGAGATTGCCGCCGCTCAGGAGGCGTTGGCACTTTACAAGAAGCTTAGCAAGGCCGCCTCACCTGGGAATCTGGAAAAACTCCAGGCACTGGTCGACGACGTGCAAGTCCACGCGTTAGATTGTATTCGGATGACCGACGAAGGCATGACCTCCGAGGAGTTTTCGACACACATCAACGCGCTTGGTCAACTCCAGATCGACGCCGCATTCGAGCTTCGGAAAGCAGCCCTGGAAGAACAAAAACTAATGGTGAAGGGAGCAGATACAATTGACAGGGTAACTGCACAAGGGTTGAACATT
>CAVOEZ010000482.1:0-4246 GCA_963694355.1 Latescibacteria bacterium UBA2968
GCCGGACTCCATATTCCTCCTTGCCTCCATTACCAAACCGGTTACTGCATGTGCTATGATGCTTCTGGTAGAACGAGGGGAGGTATCGCTGGATGATCCGGCATCCATGTATCTTCCGGAACTCCAGGGACACGAAAGGAAAAAGATCCGCGTACGCGATCTGCTCTCTCACACGTCGGGCATGCCGGACATGCTTCCCCAGAACAGAGACCTCCGGAAGGAAAACGCACCACTGAGCGAATTTGTCAAAGGAGCGCTCACAACACCCTTGCTCTACACGCCGGGTACGGACTTCAAATACCAGAGCATGGGCATTCTGCTTGCAGCGGAAATAGTTGAGCGGGTTTCCGGCATGCCGCTGAGGCAATTCGAAAAAGAGGAACTGTTCGATCCCCTTGGCATGGCGGGAAGCGCCCTGGGTATGGGCGACTTCAAGATTCCTGAAACGGTGTGGTGTGGAACCTCCTCCGAAGAACCGGAGGAAGAAAAAAGCTTTGGACCGAACAGTCCATACTGGCGGGACATGGGTCATCCCTGGGGAGGGATGCACAGCACAGCACGTGATTTGACTGTGCTATTTCAAACGATTTTGAATCAGGGTGAGTACGGCGGGAAGCGAATCTTCAGTCCTGCGACCGTCCAGACGATGACCGCAGACCAGAACACTCACCTTGGAAGACCCTGGGGTCTGGGCTGGGCGCTTGCGCGTTCGAGGGTCTGGAATTACTTCGGTGAACTGGTTTCACCCGCGACCTTCGGTCATACGGGCGCAACAGGAACAGTCGCGTGGGCGGACCCGGAAAGAGAACTGATCTGTGTGGTTCTCACCAACCGAATGGTCGAAAAGGGACATCTGTTGAGGCGTGTTTCCAATGCGGTCTCGGCAGCGGTCGTAAATTAGCCGGCAGCTTCGATCTCCTCCAGTAACCTGTCCAGTCGCTTTGGAGAAACAGGCTGGCTGGTCCCCAGCTCCTGGGCGAACACTGAAACTCGAAACTCCTCCAGCATCCACCGAAATTCCTCCATCAGCGTCTGACCTGCAAGACTATTCGGTTTCCGATCTCCTTGCAGGTCATTCAATCGATCCTGATAGTACTCGATCTGCTGCCGCTTCTGTTTGTCCTTACCCGGGGCAAGTTTTGATCGCTGGGCGCGCAGCAACAACGCTTTCAAATACCGAACGATGTGCTTCATACGCTCGTATGCAATTGTTTGGAGAAAATTCACTGGAAGCAATCGATCGACATCCTGCAGCATCCCCGGATAGGCTTCAGGCATCACCTTCAATTCGCGAAAGTGTACGAGAACAGTTTCCAGGTCCTCAGATAACCGCTCCGACAATGTCGACAATCTCTCTCTTGCCTGCGCTGCACCAAGTTGGAACGCGGCCTCGGTCAATGGAAAAACCGGTCTGTCAAAAATATAGGATTCCAGATGCTCCAGGGCGTGCTCCCTGAGATCGTCCGTTGAACCAAAAGGTTGATACAACAGATTCAACCGGTCCAGATCACGCAACTCGCTTCGAAGCGCCGAAAGTTCTCTCTTCAGCTCGTACTCATACAATCTGAAGAGACCGGATCTGCTTTCCCTCTCAGCCTCCTCGCGATCCTTGAAGAGCCGGACGCATACTCGCTCCTCCTCCGCGTACAATCCTGGGAAGCCATAGACCGGAACACCTCCGATTTCGGTCACCTCTACACGTTCAGGCAGATCCCGGCAGCTCCACCCTTCCAGATTTCCAGATTCCCATTTAGCGAACGCTTTCGTCCACGCCCTGGACTCACCAGGTGTATCGTGCTGATCCAGTTCATTGGCAAGTGCCTGAATATCACGCCCGGATGCAACGGGTCTCCCCTTGTTGCCGACCACCTCTACGCGCATTCTGAGATGATCTGGCAAGGTCTCATTCGACCAGTCGCTCCGTAAGACATGAACGCCGTAACGATTCTGAATATGGTCTTCCAGAGCTTCGAGGAATGACGCTTTCGTGGGTGCCAATTCACCAGCAATCCGTCTGGCCGTTTCCGGAACTGGAACAAACTGCTTGCGCTTCGCTTTTGGCAATCCGCGGAGCAAATGGGTCACCTTTTCCTGCAGAAGTCCCGGCACAAGCCAGTCCAGCACTTCGGAACGCACGTGATGAATGAGTTTGTACGGCACCTTGAGCGTCACACCATCATCATCCTGGCCGGGCCGGAACGCATAGGAAACTGCCAGGGCCTCTCCATCCATTTCGATCTGACCCGGGAATGCACCTTCGTCGTGATCCACCTCCTTCTCACCAACCAGGTCCGCCTCCGTCATAAACAAAAACTTTGGATTCGTGAGTCGGTTCGCCTTCACGATTCGATTCAGATCATGGATTGATGAAACACCAGAGATATGTGTCGCATAGAACTTGTAAACCGCTTCATCCACATCCACCCACTCATATTGCCGGTTCTGGATCTGCCAGGCTTCTACCTTTTTTCGGAGCTTTTCATTGTGTTCCAGGAACTCGTGCTTCGTTCGAATTTCCTGGTTTAACAGGGCCTCCCGGATAAAAATCTCAGTTGCCGCGTCAGGATCGACCTTGCCGTATCCGATTCGTCTCTTGTGAACCTGGAGTCCGTACAACGTGAGCGTCTCAGTCACCATTACTCTGGCCGAACGATTGTTCCAGAAAGGATCCTTGAAAGTGGATGTGCACAGATGACCGCCTAATTCCGCCAGCCAGTCCGGCTGCACGCTGGAAACCGTTCGTGCGTAGAGCCTCGATGTTTCTACCATCTCGGCAGCGACGATCCAGGGCGGTGTCTTATCGTCCGTTTTCTCTTTGGACTCGTCGAAAGCCTTGTGATTGAACAACCCGGATCCAGGAAAAAGCATCACCTCTCTTCCCCGAGCGGCGCGATAGTGATTGCCTTCCTTCTTTTGCGCCACGTTGCTCAGAAGTCCGCTGATCACAGAACGGTGAATGGCATCGTAGCTCGCCGGATCCTGATGCATCTGAAACCCGTCGATCTCACGCACAGCCTGCCTGAGTTGTGTGTGGATGTCGCGCCATTCCCGCATCCGGTTGTAGGACAGGTAGTGAGATTTGCAGAATTTCCTCACATTTCGCTGAGTCTTCATCTTTTCCAAAGTGTCGTGATAGACATCCCAGATCTTCAAGAGACTCAGGAAATCCGAGTCCCGATTCCGGAATCTCCCGTGTGCCTGATCGGCCTGTTTTTCCTCGCCCTCGGGTCTGATCCTTGGATCCTGAATACTGATTGCGGAGGCGATTACCAGCACCTCGCGCACCGCACCCTCCTTTTCCGCATGAAGCACCATCCGCGAAACGGTGGGTGAAATAGGCAACCGGGACATCTCCCGACCCATCTCGGTCAAATTGTTTTGAGCATCCAGCGCACCCAGCTCCTTCAGCAGCAGATACCCACCCTGAATCGACTGCGGCCTTGGCGCATCTATAAACGGAAACGACGCTACATCGCCTAGCTTCAACGCCATCATCCGGAGAATGACCTCGGCAAGATTGGCACGCTGGATCTCCGGTTGCGTGAACTCCGGCCGCGAATCGAATTCCTGTTCCGAGTACAGGCGTATGCATATGCCACCTTCGAGACGGCCGCATCTGCCCTCTCGCTGCCGTGCACTGCTCTGCGAAATCGGCTCGATGGGCAGCCGCTGCGTTTGCGTACGGGGATTGTATCTGCTGATCCTGGCCAAACCGGGATCCACCACGTAGCGGATTCCGGGAATCGTCAAAGACGTCTCGGCGATATTCGTAGCCACCACAATACGTCGAAACTTCTGTGTCGAAAACACACGCTGCTGTTCCGATGCCGTCAAGCGTCCGAAAAGCGGCAGCACTTCCGTATGTTTGAATCGGCGCCCCTCGAGTCTTCGCCTGGTTTCGTGAATATCCTTTTCACTGGGCATAAACAGCAGGATGTCACCACGCTGTGAAGTCTCCATCACCTCCTGAACCGCCTCGACCGCGCCATCTATGTAGGTGAAATCATCCTGCTCCCCCAAAATCTCTTCTAGAGGCCTGTGAATGACCTCAACAGGAAACATCCTGCCGGAGACCTCTACGATCGGTGCATCGCCAAACGCCTTCGAAAACGCCTCGGTATCGATGGTAGCAGATGTAATGATGATTTTCAGATCCGGTCGCTTCTCCATCAACCTTCTGAGATATCCAATCAGAAAATCAATATTCAGGCTCCGCTCGTGCGCCTCGTCGACAATGATCGTATCA
>CAVOEZ010000483.1:0-4223 GCA_963694355.1 Latescibacteria bacterium UBA2968
TAAGCTGCTTTGCAAGGAACTGGATAAGTATGTGCTTTCGAAGGGGGCATGGGCAACCGTCATGTTTCTTTACCAGGACCTGAACCGCCAGTCAGGCGAATTCGGTCCTCAAAAGGTGACGATCCGCAGATACCAGAAACGGGATGGAAGTTATTTGCCCAGAAGCAAGTTCAACATTTCCAGTATGGATCAGGGCAAAAAGATCATCGAGGCGCTGCAGGCCTGGGTAGAAAAGTCAGAAGAGGCGGAAAAGGCGGGTTGAAGCACTTCGTTTGGGAGAATCGTACAGGTCTCCCCCGAGACTTGGTCTGGCCCGGATGGTCTACATCGACACGCCCAGAAGACCACGTGTGAACTGAAAATCGATATTGCCATTGGCGCTAGCTTTTGTCTTGTATTTTCGCGAGGCGAGATCTAGAACAAGTCGATGCAGTGCTGGTGTATCATCCCCGGACCGACCGGTCAGTTCCAAATCAAGATCATCGCCGTAGAAGGCCTTGCATGAGGACTCACCCGAGATCTGAAGCATGGGAACCAGAGGGTGCCCTTGAAGTGGGTGCTCTCCTGCATACGCGATGAGCATCTCCACACCTGTGCCTCCCATTCCCGTTAGTGTTTCAACCCAGTGATCTGTTTGGGTCTCCATAATGTGCAGACCCGGCCTTTTCGGCCGCTGGCCGTATCGCAGGGTGGGATTGGCAGCAGTTGTCCCAAGGGTTCCATCCCTGTAGGCATCGGTGCTGAGCAGCACGCTTTCCTCGGGCAAGACCACAGTTCCTCCCCGCAGCACAATTTGTCTGGTGAATTCCGCAAGGGTCGTCGCACTTTCGCCTTCCACCGGACCGGTAGCCACCAGTCCCACGGACAGGCGGCTAAAATCTACTTCGACCGTATCGAAGTTGGCCATTCCCTCACACCGTTTGCTGAACCAGGATTCGGCAATTTTCATTACATTGTCGATGCCACCATCCAGCTGAATACTTGCCCATCCAAAATCTTCCTTCGACAGACCGAGCAGTTCCAGTTCGTGTTGCAGGTAATCATTGTGGGTCTTTTCACACCCGTGTTCCAGCAGCAACGCGAATCGAACAAGAGGGTGGGTAAGGTATCCCATCATGGTCCTTGTATACATCTGTTCGGCCATCTCTCCGCCATTGCCGCAGCCTTCCGTGTGAACCAATGTTACATATCCTGAGAGTCCGTGATCAAACCCGATTTTTTCCGATGCGAGGTGTTTCACGCACAAATCGGCAACCTGACCCGAACACAGGCTGGTTGGCAGGACAAGCCCGTGAAAATCCGTCGCGATCCTTCCCTCGCTGGATAGTGCCGTGTAGTTGGATGAGGGGAGAGGAAGGTCTCCAGATACCGGAATCGGGAGACCTCCGGGTTCCGACAATGAGCGGATCGTTTCGAGATTGGACGTATCCGTCTGGCGCCAGTCTCTCCAGATGGATACCTGGGTGTGGCCGGCCTTCTCCCCCTTGCTGCGGGTACCCGAGGCAACGTCCAGAGTTTGTTCCATCATGGTTTCACCCAGGTCGTCCATGGGCACTCCGTCCAGATAGGCGCCGGCATTCACGTCCATTTCATTGGAGAGGAGCTCATACCTCTGGGTGGTCGTGATGACCTTGAGCGTGGGGACAAAGGGAAAATTCGTGATGGATCCGTTGCCTGTTACGAAAAAGATCATATTGCACCCGGCAGCCACCTGGCCGGCGATGCTTTCAAGGTCATTTCCAGGGCTGTCCATGAAATAATAACCCGGGTCCACCATGGGCTGGGCGTAGTCGATCACGTCATCCAGGCGAACATCGGGGTGGCGTTTCATTGCCGCACCGATTGATTTCAAGACAATATTGTAGAGACCGCGGTATTTGTTGCCGCCCGAGGGATTGCCTTCGGCCGTTGTACCGTGCCAGGCGGCCAGGTCCTTGTAGGCTGCGATCTTTTCCAGAAACCGCGTGGCCGTATCCAGATCCTTCGTGTTTTGCAGGATATATGGCTCTGCGCCTATGAGTTCGTCCGTTTCCGCGAGATTCGCTGACCCACCTTGCCGAATGACCTCCCTGGCCACCCATGACACCAGCGGGTTCCCGGAAACACCGGAGAAGGCGTCAGAGCCCCCGCACTGCAGAGCGATCTTCAAACCGGATACAGGCTGAGGTGTTCGCTTTGTTGTATTGACTCTTTGAGTCCATCCCTCGATAACGTTGTAGCCACGGTCGAGGTTTTGTTGGAAGCCGCCCGTCAAGGATAGGAATTCGTGAGGGATATCTGAATAGGGGTATTCATGCTCATCCATGAATTCTTGAAGCTTGGCATTGGTTAGCGGCTCGTTGCCGTAATCGACCACAAGAACGGCCCCTACATTGGGGTGGACCACAAAACCGGCAAGTGTGTGCAACAACAGATCCAGGTTGTTGGGATCGTGATAGCCGCCACCTTCCGTATGGCTGGCGCAAACAATATCGTCGATATGCTCGAAACGATCCACAAGACCAACGGATTTCTCCCTCAACCTGCTTGCAAAGCTTGCCGTGCGACTGGTGGTACCCAGAATGAGAATGGTATTCCGTGTCCCGACGCCTCTGTTGGAACTGCGTTCGTAACCCAGAAAGGAACGGGAGGGTGTATCCAGAGCAGTAGGCGTTCCAGGTATAAAGGTCGTTGGGTCAAGCAAATAGGGTTCGATTCGATCCTCGAAGTTGGGCGTTGCTGGCAAAGAGAATTCCAGATTCCTCAGCTTAAGCGCCTCCAGAATCTGAGGGTTACAGACATAGGCCCCTGGGAGGATTTGTTCGGTTGCTACTCCGAACGGGAGATTCCAGGACAGCAAGGTGCCTCCCCTCGGGATCGCTTCTACGGCGAATCGGTGACCCTCCAGAATGGTTGAGGTAAGGGGAAATGCTTCTCCGCGATACTGAATGATGCAGCCTGCCGGCAAAACACGTGTGGCAATGGCAACATTGTCCCCTTCGAGCGGGAGTCTTCCGATTTCACTGAATTCGTATGTAATTCCCATCTGCCTTCCCCACGATCTTTTTGGTTGAGAGTTCATGGATTCAACGATGCAGGTATACGAAAAGGGGCAAGGAAAGTCAAGCCGGTCCCGAGTTTTTACGATAATAGGGCTTGACACATTCAACTGACATGGATTATATTACTAACAGATGTTTTAGTAGTAAAACATCTGGTTGGTTATGCAGTCATTAGATAGGAGGATAGCAATGGTGACCTCGGAAGTCTGGAAAGCCTTTGAGGAAAATGAAATCACGCACAGCGTCGCCCATCATCTGGCGGCCATAAGAGATCTTACGGACCAGCAAGGGTATGCGCGCGTCTCGGATGTGGCCAGGATGCTGGATATCACCAGAGGGAGTGCATCCCTTACGCTCAAGGCGCTGAAGGCCAAGGAATATGTCCTGGAGGATGCCAACAAATTCCTGCAGCTCTCAGATGTGGGCCAAAGAGTCGTGGATCTGGTAACCACCAAGAGAGCAGTGACACTCAAATTCCTGAGAGACGTTTTGCGGGTTGACCCAAAGCAGGCTGAGGTAGACGCATGCAAGGTTGAGCACCTGTTGAGCGAAGAAACGGGTGAGAAGCTGCTTCATTTTGTGCGGTTTCTTTTGGCGGACAAATCCGCGGCCCGGAAATTTCTCCAGGCCTTTTGGGCCGAAAACGCGCTTTGCCACGATCTTGAGGATTGTCCGATATGCGATGTAGAATGCTTGATGCAGCTTCAGATTGAAGATTGAGCTGTTGGGAGGAAAAATGGCGAGTCTGGGTCGTGGCTTTGTAGCGTTTTTTATACTGAATGTTTTCCGGAGACGTCCGATGAGTGAAACTGTAAACAACACCGGATCACTCGCGGGCATGTCTGAGGGTGAAGACGGCCTGGTTGAAAATATTTTTGGCAATTCTGTGATTACCACACGTCTGCGCGAATTGGGGGTTACACCCGGAGTGCGCGTTCGTCTTCTGAGATCGGGATGCCCTACTGTTGTACAGGTGGAAGGGGGCAGATTTTGCGTTCGGAGAAAAGACGCTGAGTCGATCAAGGTACGGATACCAGGACAGGAGCGGTAGTGGGAAATGGGAAGTCTCGGGAGCACGGCGCAGAATACGGAAATCGATGAGTCGGTGACAATTGCCCTGGTTGGCAATCCCAATACCGGTAAGACCACGCTTTTCAACGGTCTTACCGGTCTTTTTCAGCG
>CAVOEZ010000484.1:0-4216 GCA_963694355.1 Latescibacteria bacterium UBA2968
GGAATCAAGAAACGATAGATGAAGACCGGGCGCCAAGACAACGCAGTCTGCAGTTCGTGGTGGAAAGGCAGATTCCTACCGTGACAGCATCGGTCCAAGAGATCGCCCGCCAAGCAAATGCAGGTGGAGGTGATAGACTTCCTGGCCGCCGTCTTCCCTGCAGTTGACGATCAAACGGTATCCCTTGTCGGCAATCCCCTCGTTCCTCGCGAT
Organism: Latescibacteria bacterium UBA2968; assembly: GCA_963694355.1. Taxonomy (GTDB): domain Bacteria; phylum Latescibacterota; class UBA2968; order UBA2968. Next base: position 214 of record CAVOEZ010000484.1, read on the forward strand.
GGTCCTGGCCACGGTGAACATCCGTCCGATCGTTTCCTCATCCTCGGCAACCACGTCGTCGACTGTGGGAATAATCTTGTTGGGGATAATAAGAACGTGAGTCGGGGCTTGCGGGTTGATGTCCCGAAACGCCGTTACCAGATCATCCTGGTAGACAATATCTGCCGGTATCTCCTTGTTGATGATCTTGGTGAATATGGTTTCCTCCGGCATAGTTTCTCCTTTCCGTCTCATGTCCAATTTGATATGTTTTTCCTCATTGATTCAGTAAGCTAATACTTTCTCGACACGATCACAAATTTCCCCCGAAATCGATACCTATGGAAATCCTCGCATACATCACCTGGGATGTCAGCCCGATACTGCTGGCCCTGGGGCCCATCGCCATCAGATGGTACAGTCTCGGTTTTCTTGCGACTTTCGTTATCGGGTTTTACATCATGGGGGAAATCTTCAGAACGGAAGGCAAGTCGGAGGAAGACCTCAACAGCCTGGTCAATTATATGGTACTTGGAACGCTTATTGGTGCAAGATTGGGCCATTGCCTGTTCTATGATCCTGTTTTCTACCTCAGCAATCCACTCGAAATCGTAAAGTTCTGGCACGGTTCGAGCTTTGGGATCAGCGGGCTTTCCAGCCACGGGGGTGCCATCGGGATATTTACCGCACTTCACCTCTACTGCCGGAGGCGAACAGATATCTCCTACCTCTGGATATTGGATAGAATTGTAATTCCAATTGCGCTCGGAGGACTGTTCATCCGTATCGGCAACTTGTTCAATTCGGAAATCGTGGGGATTCCTACCGATGTTCCCTGGGCCTTCATATTTGCAAGGGTGGACCTCCTCCCGCGCCACCCTGCCCAACTCTATGAATCGGTGGGATACGGTTCGATCTTCGTAATGCTTTACATCGTATACAGGAAGTTGAGACACACCTCGCCAGGTGGACTCCTCCTGGGATTGTTTACGCTCTCTGCGTTCGCCTACCGGTTTTTCGTTGAATTCGTCAAGGAACGTCAGGCCACCTACGGTCACGATCTTCCCCTCAGTGTTGGCCAGTGGCTAAGTATCCCTCTGGTTCTGCTTGGAATATTTCTTGTCGTCCGTGCCCTGAAGACCAGGCGTATTGCGTCGAATTGACGGATTGCATCACTACAGAAAGGACAATGTCTTGACTTCATATATGGGGCTTGCCGCACAACTTCAGGATGCTCTGCAGCTCCGGACGCCTCCTGTCGCCGTCTGTTTCTCCGATCACGTGCCTGAAAACGTGCCGGAGTACCAGGACAACGCCCCTGCGGGCTGTTTTTTTTGGCAGGAGGCTGCAAAGGGTGGGTTCGCCACTTCTACCAAAGACCACGAGCTCTGCGCAATTGGCGTGCATACACACAATTTGGCTGCACCTGCATCCGCTCACACCGGCGAGTTGACAGAGGTGCTGGGCGTCATGGCGGGGATGGATTACGTCCGCGAAGAGGATGTTGCGGCCATCCCGGTCATCGAACAGGAATCAAAGCATGTGATCTATGCGCCCCTGGCCGAATCTCCACTGCCTCCGGATGTAGTGATGCTCTTCACACACGCCCGTCAGAGTCTGGTCATCACAGAAGCTGCCGCCCAGGTAGACGGGAGCATTGCACCGGCAATGGGTCGCCCGGCTTGCGCCGCGATCCCTCAGGCCATGAATTCTGGAAGCGCCGTCCTTAGTCTGGGGTGCTGTGGTGCCAGGGCCTATCTGGATGATCTCACAGACGATGTGGCGCTCTGGGCACTCCCCGGAGCTAAAGTCCAGGAGTATGCGGATGCGATCGCCTCGTTCGCCAAATCGAATGATATCCTCACAAAGTTCCATCTCTTGAGAAAAGACGATGTCGAAGGGGGTCGGAAACCCACAGTCTCGGAATCTCTGGCTCGTATGCAGAATTGATAGAACAAAACGATACCATATAAAAAAGCCCTGGAGCTCCGGCCCCAGGGCTTTTTCGCCAGAATACCTGTTCCGGCGCTACCCTTCGCTCTCCATCCTGACCATGTCCAGCCCGGACTCCTTCAGGAGTTGTTGATACACTTCTTCCAGATCCGCTTCGTAGTCATAGGGCTCCACATACAGAATTTTGGAAATCCCGGCTTGAATGGACTCTTTCAGGCATCCGAAACACGGACGTGTAGTGGTGAATAGAATTGCATCTAGCGTCCGCGCGCCGTGCCGGGCTGCAAATGCGATTGCGTTCTGTTCCGCGTGAACACAAAGACAGGTATCCGTTCCCTGTCCGGAGGGGATATCCGATGCACACCTGGGGCAGCCCCCTTCAAAGCAGTTTTGAACGCCCATAGGTGTTCCGTTGTATCCGGTACTGATGATATTCCGGTCTCTCACGACCACTGCCCCGATCTGTCTTCTGATGCAGTTGGACCGCTCTGCAACGTTGTAAGCGATCGTCATGAAGTAACGGTCCCATGTTGGCCTGTTCATTTGTGCTCCTTTGAAGGTTATGGTTGGGCTGAACAATATAGGGCGCGTGCCCGGTGTGCACAAGGCAGAGCATTCGAGAAAGGAGATTCCGCTTGTATAGCAGGTGAGGTGGGGTATATTCAGTGGTGATTTACACAACCAACAGAACCCGCAAACGAGGATAATTCGAATCATGCGCCCACAGGCAACAGAGGTATCTCTGGACCTCAGAGAATCAGGTAAGCCAATAGATGGAGAGCCCCAGACACTCGACACACGGCTCTATATGCAGCTTCATGTCTTCGACGCTTGTACGGATCATACGGAACTCATCTCTGCTTCACAAGAAAGCGAGTTGGAGTGTGTCCTTTACAGTGACCTGAGCAATCCCAGGGGCGTAGGGTTCCTGACCATGTCCGAATCACCGGACACACTGGTGGGAGAAGCGAGGCAATTTCTGAATTCTGAACCCTTTGCGTCACTGACCCCGGTTCCTGAACTGACGATGACCGGAAGGACCTACGCCACAGGATTTGAACCGGACCTGGCGGACATGCTTCTGGCTAGACCCAGGAGAAACACCCGTTCCGCGCAATGGCCCTGGGCAATCTGGTATCCGCTTCGGAGAAAATCAGAGTTTGGCCTCCTGTCGGAGGAGGAGACAAGGAAAATCCTGGGTGAACATGCAAGAATCGGAAGGGCATATGGCCAGGCTGGATTTGCAGTGGATGTCCGTCTGGCGTGTTATGGTCTGGACAGGAACGACAATGATTTCGTCATAGGTCTGATTGGGTCTGAACTTTATCCGCTCTCCAAAGTGATACAAGACATGCGCAAGACAGAGCAGACAGCCAGGTATATCGATTCCCTGGGCCCATTTTTTATCGGCAAGACGCTCTGGCAGTCCTCTTTGTAAACCGGCACCAACCTGTTCCGGATTGGAGGTCAGTCCATGATTCGAAAAATTGAAGCCCTCCACTTTCGGTGCCTCCGCCATATCAGCCGCGAACTCCTCCCCTTCCAGGTCCTTGTTGGCCCCAACGCCAGCGGCAAATCCTCATTCCTCGATACAGTGGGGTTTCTCGGAGACCTCGTCCATACCGGACTCGAGGCCGCCATCAACAACAGAAGCCCTGAACTACGCGATCTCCTGTGGCAAAAAAATGGGGATGCTTTCGAGTTGGCCGTAGAACTCCCCGTACCCAAACAGAAAAACGATATTTTCGATCATCCAGAATATGACTGCTGCCGATACGAAGTATCCATAGGGTCCCTTCCCGATTCCGGCGAGTCGGCCATCCTCGCCGAGCGGGTCCTCCTGCTGCCGGCATCCGTGGAGGCTGAGGAGGAAGCCGAACAGCAAACCCTTTTCCCCGCCGATCGGATCACGCCCGACACTCTGGCCGCAAGGCGTGGCAGAGGTGTGAAAACGGTCGTAAACAAGGTTCCCGGCGGCAATGACAAGTTCTACGATGAAACAGGAACCGGATGGGACCATTCCTTCAAACTGGGTCCTCAGCGCTCAGCCCTGGCAAACCTCCCCGAAGAT
>CAVOEZ010000485.1:0-4211 GCA_963694355.1 Latescibacteria bacterium UBA2968
AATTCGCCCGCCGCCTCAGCCGCCTTCCCGCCTGCCTCTACCGCCGCTTGTACGGAAGCCACATCTCCCCGGACAATGGTATGGACGAGGCCCCCACCTATATATGACCAGCCTTCGATCTCTACAGAGGCGGTCTTGACCATTGCGTCAGTTCCCTGGACAAGCGGCACCAGACCCCTGGTTTCGAGTATGCCCAGTGCAGCCGTTCCTGCATCACGATTCAGACCCGTGAGTTTGGTATGCGGCATCGCTTGAACAGAAGAGGGGGAGGGCCGTGCAATGACCTCGGCAGTGATCAGTTCACCGTGTCTGGTCGCCTCAGCGCTACCTATATCGATTGCCGCCAGGACGGAAGCGACCTCTCCCTCGATGACCACAGTCACCCATCCGGAGCCGACGCCGTGGCCACCGCATATGGTGACGTCAACGGCCTTCAGCATGGCATCGGTGGCTTCAATCATTGCGGTCATTCCGCGTGTTTCGAGGACCCCCAGGGCTTTTTCATCGGGCATACGGCAACTTCCTCAGGCTCTGGGGCCAAACGCCCGAAAGACTTCGGGTAGTGGTTGCGTAATGAGTGTCGCGCACATGAAATAGTCGTTTCCATTTACGAGCTCTTTGCCGACATCCAGTGCACTTCGAACTGCGGACACTTCACCGAGGATCATAGAGCAGACCACCCTGTTGTGGACGGTGAGGACGTTGAAGACTTCCACCTGAGCTGCTTTGACCATTTCATCGTTGGTGGTAACATGGGCGCCGTAGCCTCTGGTTTCCAGAAGGCCCAGCGCTCCGGAAGGCGCGGAGGCATTTGCATCGATTGGAAAGGAAATGTAGTCGCGGCAGATGTCCTCTGGCTGGGTCAAGGGTGCGGCTACAACGTGATCCACGATTTCGGAGGCCGCGACCTGCGCACTCTTAAGCGAGGAGGTTACCGCACCAATGGAGCCGGAGAAGAACACTGTGGTGAAGCCGCCGATCGATTCCCAACCCAACAGGTCCACTTCAGCGGCTTTGCAGGCCACATCCGCGGCCACGATGATGCCCGCAACCCCTTCGACCTCCACCATGCCAATTGCTGCACTCATAAATTCACCAAAAGTCGCATCGCTACAGGATAATTTCGCATACAACCTGTGAAAAATAGGAGTGCCGGTGACCAATGTCAAGGTCTATTCCCGGGATCTGAAAATGGTGACCAGCACGGAAATCTCCATGCACCTTGACAGGGTGTGTGAGGCGGACTATCATAAAGGCCTGTTGCCGTAGCCGAGGGTGAAATTCGACATATGTCTGAGGAGAATCTGTGGATTCGGAAGAGATAAATCACCCCGATGAAGATCTGGAACTGCCCCGTCTGATGGGAATAAAGTTTGCGGTGTTGCTGATGTTCGGCGGCTGGGGGGTCGGGTTCGGCGCAGCGGGAATCGCATCTTACTTTCTGGGTATGCAGGGCACTACAGCGGTAGGAAATACGGTAGGTTTATGCCTGATGACCTTTGTGGGTGTGCGATTCTCGGCACGTCCTGCAAGAGAGGTTCTTTCCCTCAAGTCGTTCAGTCCCTGGCTGATTCCTCCCATGGTCCTGATGGCCTTCTCAGGTTCGTTCCTGGTGTCAGAGGTGGGGAATCTTACCGAAGAGATCCTTCCGGTACCCCAGGAATTGAAAAAGATGTTTCTGGGGATCCTGCAGGCGGATGGCGTTGAGCAATTTCTGCAACGTGCCGCACTCCTGAGTTTGATGGCGCCCGTTACTGAGGAGTTGATGTTCAGAGGCGTGATCATGTTCGGGTTGATCAGGGTTTATGGCGGCTACCGAGGGATTCTGATTTCTTCGATCTGTTTTGGGGTCTTCCACTTGATCCCCTGGCAGGCGGTCGGGGCTACACTGATCGGTGGTCTACTCGGGGTGATGGTTTACAGAACAGGGTCCATATTCGCAGGTATGGCGATGCACGCGATCTGGAATCTCTTTCCGCTGATCGTGATCTCAGCGTTCCACGATATGGCCCCGGAAGGCTATGGATTCGATTCAGAAAAGGTCACACATGTCCCCATTCCGCTTTTGATCCTGAGCGGCGGGCTGTTTTATTTTGCGTTCAAGAGGTTTTGGAAGCTGAGTGCGCAGCCGAATGAGAAAGGGTTTGAAATTGCGGAAGGATGTTAGGAGGGATTTTCAGATTCCTCAACAGGTTCTTCAGGAGGATCCTCAGACGTTTCTTCGACCGTCTCCACAGGCGCATCCGCTGGCGGGTCAGGATCTGGTGACTCCACAGGCGGGAGGGTAAATGCCTGGGCATTAGACGCGGCCAACTTTCTGCCCAGGGAATCTATGATGTTCTTCAATAATTGTACGCCAAGGCTTGGTTCGTGGGCAATCAATACTTCCAGCTCATTCTTTGCGATCACGAGCCCGGAAATGTCGGTGTGGGCAACTACTTTTGCGACCCTTGGCGCGGCCGTGAAGATTTCCATTTCCCCTACCGTATCTATGGCTTCCACCTGGGTGATTTCCCGGCCATCCGGGGATTGGATGGATGCTGTTCCCATCAGGAGAATGAGCATCTGGCTGCCCGGTGTATTGGCTGGATAGACCGTCTTGCCACGTGGTATCTTCACCGGTTCACCGGTTGACATGACCCTTTTGCATTCCTCTACAGACAGCCCATCGAAAATTGGAATGCGCTCCAGCAAGCTGATCAGGTTCTGCTTGATTCCTTCCATTTGTATTTATTCCCGTATCCGCTTCATGATGATCAGTTCTCGCCCCCGGGAACGAATATAACCCTCTGATTCCAATCGGCTTAAAACGCGGGTTATGGTTTCCCTCGCCGTGCCCGCCATGCTGGCAAGGACCTGGTGTGTGGGTCGTTTCGGGATGATGATGCCCTCTTCGGTTTCAGTACCCTGCTCTTCGGCCACGGAGAGCAGCACGCTGCATATCCTGTCCGTGATGCCCAGCAAGGCAAAATTCGCGGTCTGCCGGTCAGCCGATCTCAAGCGCTGGGCGAGGGTTACCATTAATTTGATGGCGATGCTCGGGTGTGACTGAAGCGCATCCAGAAAGTCCGAACGCCGGATCACAAGGAGGTCGCTCGTTTCCATAGTGGTGACATTGGCCGAACGCGGATGATCATCCAGGAGGGACATGTCGCCGAAAAATTCGCCAGGGCCGAGGACGGAGAGAATGACTTCGCGGCCATCGGCGGCAGTTACGCTTACCTTGGCTTTGCCCGAATCTATGACAAAGAAGGAGTCCCCCTGCTCATCTGCAAGAATGACCATACAGTTCTTGGGAAATTTGCGGATCTGTGTGACATCGGCAAGGGTCTCAAGTTCTTCTTCGGTGAGACCCTCGAGGAGTGGCACTTTACGGAGCAGGTCCACTTTCAAGGCACGGTCTCCAGGGCGAGATTCGACGACGCTGCGAGCAAACACGATGCACCGATATTTTAACAATAATTAAGGAGTTAGACAAGCGGATTCGGGAGGAAGGAAGTTCTGGAGATGCCATCGACGGAGGGCTACAAAGGTAAGACAAACCGCGGCATACGTAGGTGGATTCTGCAGGGCTGCTGCTGTTTAGAAAAGGAGTACGGAGACCGATTTCTGGATCATTGCGATGGAAACGGATGCCATACCCACAAGCGACATGCCGACTGCGAATCCCACGTAAAGGACCGCGGCATAGAGTCGCCACTGTTTCTTGCCAAAGCGGTTCCAGAAGTAATATCGCGCCAGGAGAGCGCCAATGATCTCCGTAATCAGGTAGTGGGGAATACTCGTGAGACTGCGCATATAGCCGAACACAAGCAGGATCGGCAGTCCGAACACGGAAAGAACCACAAAGCTGACAATGCCAATGATGAAGCCAAGCCCCATTACGTTCGGTTTCAAGGCCTCGAACAGGATGGGTTTGTCGTTCGAACTCTGGAGGAAGGACCCGTCGAAGGAGGGGACCTGATCTACCTCGAATTCGTACACGAGCGGTCTCCCCTGAGGGTCTTTCGCCTCAGAGATGATCAGTGCGGGATTGGGGTCGTCCACGTGTTCGCCCGATGTCAAGTTACGGATGACCGGCGCAGAGGGCAGACCCTTTTCCAGCGCTTCCGAAATATCCGGTTCCGATTTGTCGACCGGCATGGACGGTTTCTGCGGCGGGTCGGTACCACTGAAGTTGGAGTAGAAATACCCGACTCTGGACCAGGGAC
>CAVOEZ010000486.1:0-4207 GCA_963694355.1 Latescibacteria bacterium UBA2968
CTTTGGATAGCTGGCCGTTAAGTTCAAGGGCATTTCGTTTGATGATATCATCTATTTCCAGAATATATCGTCCAGGATGAAGTCCAAGGTACCGAGATCTGTCAGTTTCATAACCGCCCTCCAGGATCATGCTCTTACTGGGAACATAGTAATCATCCTCATAACAATAGCCCAGAAAGATTGTCTTCTGATCTGGAAATAGATCTTTGACCATACGGCCTAATTCCGCTGCAATCTCACACGACATTCCAATGATCTGAATCTCATCGCACAACTTGACCATCGTCATATGCAGATCATTACCCTTCGGCATCGTATCGGTACGAATGCGCTCGATCATGTAGCTGAGGAAACCCTTGTTCACTTCCGGAATCTGACACTCCAGGGGATCCTCCTCATCCATCATTTCCATATACTCGTCAATCGACTTTACTTGTGAGAGATCGTAAGGGACCTCGAATACTGACTCGGCGTGTTTGAGATCCAACACAATCGGCGTCATCTTATCCGAAGCAACAAACTCCTTGATGTTGTTCGCAACCTTCTGCCCCAATGATTGAAGTTCGTCCTTTGTAGCGCCTCTGAAATACCTGGTTTCAGGATCGTAAAAACGAGTCTTGATGTTTGCGCCAGCTCCCTGCGCAAACAAAGTATGGACGGACTCGTCATAGATCTCGCTCAATGCCAATGCGATGGCTCCCGGGTAATCTGCACTGATACCCGGTATATTCTGACTGGTTGGATGACAAGCGTAGCTATAGAACAGGCCTTTCAAATGCTCTCGATTCTCGTCGTAAATGGCGAGGATTGGCAAATCAGGATCGTAGTACCCATCTTCATTGGGTCGCATGTCCGTTCCCACCTGATCACTACCAGGAAGCCGCAGGCGGCGATTGATTCCAATGTCAGACGCCATGATGCCCGAATCGATGGCACAGGGAACCAGGTCGGTAAGCGCCGATTCTATGCCGTTGCGGATCTCTAACTCCAGATCGGTGACAAACTGTAGATTGCTTTTATTCCAGTTTATCCAATAGTCATAGGCCAACAACGGTCCATAGTGTGTGTGTGAGGTATTCAGGATGACCGCGGAATAGGGAATGTCGTATGTCTTCCGGGCCCAAAATCTGATGCGCCAGCTGAAGTCAATGGGGAACAGATGTAAGTCGGCCGTAATCAGTAGAACCCGACAACCCTTGTCATCTTCCAGCGCCAGGATTCGGAGGAATAGGGGATCCTCAATGCTGTCGCACTTTTCGGTCCGGTGCAGAAAGCCACCAAGATACACCCCATAATCAGGAGTGATGTCGCTTGTGTAGAGACCCGCTTTCATTGCATTCCTCCCATTCGATTTTCCTGTGGTTGCGACACCCGACGACGCATCGCCGGTCAATTCGGTAACTATTCGGTTCCCCATCCCCTCTTTTGAGGTTAAGATACCTCTGAATAGCGATCGTAGTCCAATAAACTCTTGAGTCCAGGTAGCAACGGCGCTCGCGGGTGACTCCATCGGTTTCCTGAGTACAGGCGGTATGTAATCAATGAGTGAGAACGTATTGTCGTCCGGTTGGCGGTTCTCGATTCCGATGCCTCTGCAGATCGTGGTGGACGATGTGGGCTGGTGGTCGGGATCGGACGATTCCGAGAAGGGAGGGTCCCGGACGGACCGGCATCGCCCGGGACCACGTGCTTGCCGACTACGAGGCACTTGCCGCGCTGGGACGGGAGCTCGGAATGCGGCCGCAAGCGGCATTTGTGATCTCTGAATGGGACCGAGAGAACATCCTGCGTGGGATTCCGACCAGCACGTGGATGGGGGAGGAATGGAACAACGCCAGGTGGGTGGGGCCGTGGCTGGACGAGGCCGCCGAGATTCTGCGGCGCAACCGCGATCACATAGAAATGACGGTGCACGGCGTCGGCCACGAGTACTGGGAGGACGGTGGATTCACATATTCGGAGTTCCACCTCAAGGGTGGGTTCATGAGGCCAAAGAGCGAGGTAATCCGTCACCTGGAGGCATTTGGGGAGATCCTGGAGCAAAACGGCCTGGGGCCGTTTCCTGAATCCTTTGTGCCGCCCTCCTTCATACACAGCTTCGGGAACGGCAGTGAAGGGATTCAGGAGATTCTGAAGGACTTTGGAATAAAGTTCGTCTCAACCACGTTCCATAACTTGAGACGGCTTGGACCTGCTCAGAACAAGCGGATCGCCGTGGAGTGCGGTGTGATGCTCGTCGACCGAGGAAGCGTGGGAATTCCCTGGTACGAGATCGAGTCTGAGCTGCGGCCTGTTAGCGGGCAGCCGATTTACGGCGTCCACTGGCCGAACTTTCTGCACACAGAACCGGAGCGGAATCTGGAGGTGGTTGGCCGGTGGGTCGATGGTCTATTGCCATACGACCATCGGCTGGACACAATGCTGGCGCCCGACACTGCGACGTGCTGGACACAGTTCGCCCACGAAGCACTGGCAACGATGAGACCGATCGAGGGCGGAGTGGAGATCGACCTGGCAAGACTGCGCTCCATGCCAGAGTCCCCGATCGGGCATACGTTTACGGTGAAAGTAGAGGCGCCAAGAGATGTAACGTGGTTTGTAGGAGGTGGCACGGTAGCCTCAGATCCCACTCCGCTCGAGGTGCCTGGAGGTACAGGCAATGACGCAAGTACTCCAAAGCGGGGCGAGAACCTGTCAGAGGCACATGAGACAGCGGCGGAATGGGATGCGGTGGGAGGGAATCACGTGATCGAGATCGAGGCGGTTGGCCAAAGGGTCGTGGTGAGGGGAAGGCGAGGACATTAAGACCTGAATCGGTCGGTTACATCTGTTGGTCAGCACGTGAAGCAGTATAAGGGGCGGGATGAAACAGGATTGTGTGCGACCTCTTGTGCACAAGAAACACACCCAAGAGTTACGCCAACAAGAAGATACGAACCGAAGTGCACGAACAAAGTCGGGAATCAATCCCAGAAGTGCCGACTTGCGAAGGCGCGGCCGGAACCGGGCTTCAAGTGAGGAGCTCGATGACATAGGCATAGTACATCAATGCTTCCTGGTCCAATCTCCCGCCGTGTACAGGAAAATGCCCTCCTTCGACACGGCTTCGGAGGTCATCACCTGACGGATAGTTCCTTCCTGGTCACAAAAGGACGCTATCTCCCGAAGTGTCTGTTGCCAAATGCTCGTCCCAATCCCGATTTGAGATAACGCTCGAATCGTTGCGCCAGTTCCTTTGTTTGGAAGGCAACGTACAGCTTGGTTTTCCAAGGTTTGTGTATTGATTTATGTCTGCACCTGCCCTGATTGTGCTGACTAAACCTACCTTCGTGATCAGCACTAGAGCCTCTGTAGACCCTTCCTGGCGAATTCTGACTCTCAAGTACGTAGGTGAAGTACATTTCCTCATTCGTCGACTTTGGATGCCCGGTTGTGCTCGAACGTAGTCAGATATTCGAATAAACACCAGGTCCGCACACAAAAAAGCCCTCCTTCGCCACAAGGGCTACGGCGGGCACCAACCTTCGCTCGCGATATTTTCTTTTGGATGGCCTGCCAGCCGAAGCTCGCGAAGCGAGCGAAGGATGGTGGAGGCGGCGGGAATCGAACCCGCGTCCGAAAGCGGTTTAACGACAGCGTCTACGTGTGTAGTTTACCTTTTTTAGCCTCGCGCGTCATCCCCCCGGTAAACAGGGTTTATGTCACGCCAGCTCAATTAAGATCTCACTCACGGTCCCTCGAGCGGAGGTCCACGAGCCAGCCTGCTTCAGTCGGCGCCCCGGACGAATCCCACAGGCCTGATTCGGCGGAACGGGCCACGCTTTAGTTACGCAGCCATTGCGTACGAATCGTTCGCAATTAGAGTTTTTTCCCACAGTTTAACGAGGTAATGGGACCTCGACACGCAGCCCTCGTCTCTCCACCCCCGTCGAAGCCAGGTCGCCCCCACTCAAATCGTCGGGGAATCCTGGCCTCCCCAACGTAGGAAAAATATACGCACGACGTTACCCGCTGTCAACCTGGAGGTAGTTTTTGCCATAGGGATGCATAATTTGGTAACTTCATAGCCGACGCGAGGACCCAATAGAGGGATACCCACAACCGGAGTTCGCCCGAAAGATGTCTGTAGAGCCCAAAAGCAAAGGCCACATCCTGCTCGTCGACGATGAACTCAGCCTGCTGAGCGCCCTGGCCGAGTTTCTTCAGG
>CAVOEZ010000487.1:0-4192 GCA_963694355.1 Latescibacteria bacterium UBA2968
CGTGATCACAGAGATTCCCGTGGGTCTGACCCGTCGCTACGCAAGAGCTGTTGCGGATGCCTGCAGGGAAAATGGGGTGCTGTGGGAAATCGCGGAGCAGGTCTGGCTATGGCCTCAGGAATTAGTAAAAAAGAAGGCCATCGAATCCGGGTTGATTGGTGAACTGACCCATTCGCGACTTTCCTACTTGACAGGGCAGTATCACGGTTTCAACGCGATCAGGTCGCTCCTGGGCACCGACGCAACTCGTGTTCTTGGATATTGCGGCGAAGTGCCAACAGAGCCGTATACCGCCTATGGTGGGGAACCTGAGTCCACGATTATGTGGGACCACGCAGTGGTGGAATTTGGAGAGATCGTATGTTTGTTCGAAAAGCCGCCCAGGATATTCCCGTATGGGACCCAGAATTATCCCACGGGTTGGCAGGTGGAGGGTACCCGGGGGTATTGGGATCGTAATCGACTGGTGATTTATGGCGATGAAGTCTCGGAATCGTTCGAGATCGAGGAGGAGTTTTCGGGTGAGGGGGATAGGAAAGTGTTGGAACGCGTTCTTGTAAATACAGATCCGCCAGTGGTTTGGGAGAATCCTTATGCATCGTATGGAATCGGTTCCGCCGATGACGCGTCCAAAGCCAGCATCCTCTTGAGTTTCCACGATGCAATTGTCCGAGGGGGCAAACCACAGTATGGATCCGAGAACGCCCTGCGTGACTGGGAGATCTGTCTCGCTGTCCGGGAGAGCGCTGCAAAGGGCAACGCCTGGATAGATCTCCCTTTGGTGGAACCGACCATTCTGGAGAAAAAGGTGGAAGCAGAGTTCATTCGGCGCTATGGGCATGACCCCATAACAGATACCGAAAAACTGGTGAGTACGTCATTTGGAAGGTCTGCAACACTGTGGCCATTTGCGCATTGGCTGTAGTTTGTCAATAACGAAAGGTCAGGTAAACGGTGAAGATAGAGGCAGCGGAAATCCGGTATGTGGAATTGCCCTTGATCAGTCCCTGGCGAACCGCCTATGGCGAAGATGCGGCGGTCCATTCTGTGCTGGTCAAATTGACCAGCGGCGGCGTCTGGGCATGGGGGGAATCCACACCCTTCTATGCGCCCACATACTCACCGGAATCCGCACGCTCGGTCTACGAGACCGCCAGGGAATTTTTCCTACCAGCGCTGGTTGGAGAAACGCTGGATTCGGCAGCGGAATTGATGGCAAGAATCCATGTGTTCAAGGGCAACCCTTTCGCAAAGGCAGCGGTGGAAACGGCCTGGTGGGCACTGGACAGCCTGATGGCGGGAAGGCCGCTCTGGCAGGCGCTGGGTGCGGAGACGCCCATCGTGAAGTGCGGAGCAGATTTCGGGGTGCAGGATTCGATCGATGAGCTGTTGACGTTGATCCAGGGCGCCGTTGACGCGGGTTATCCCAGAATAAAACTCAAAGTCAAGCACGGTTGGGACATCGACATGCTGGCCGCCGTGAGGGGGGCATTTCCATCGCAGGTATTTCACGTAGACTGTAATTCGGGCTATGATTTGAAAGCCGACTTCGACACACTTCTCGCGTTCGACCAGTTCGATCTCGCTATGATTGAACAGCCCCTTTTCCATACCGATATCGTAGAGCACGCGGAACTTCAAAAGCAGATCGACACGCCCGTTTGCCTCGACGAGTCCGTAAAGTGTCCAAGAGATTTTCGTCTTGCCCTGCAGTTGGGCGCGTGCCGGGTGATCAATGTAAAGCCTGGTCGCGTGGGTGGGTTGTATCACGCTATCCAGATTCACGACATGGCCAGAGATGCTGGTGTGGCCGCGTGGGTAGGGGGCATGCTGGAGAGCGGTGTTGGAGCGGGGATATGCGCAGCACTCGGCACACTTCCTGGATTTACTTACCCGGCAGATGTATTTCCGTCGGAAAGATTTTACACCCAGGATATCACAGACAAGTGGATCGTGCAGAATGAGGCGTGCGATGTGGTTCTTGATCATACTCCGGGCGTGGGTTTTGATCCTGTGCCGGAGCGACTTGAAGCTGTAACGGTTTTCCGGGAAACTTTCGAAGCTTGAACGAGCGTGCGTCGTCCATTCGAGGCACGGCGTGGATCAGAATAAAGGAGGCAGATATGGCGGAATCCGACGAAAGACGCAGCAAAGACAGGCTCGAACTTCAGTTGCCGGTTCAGGGTCGTGTCGGGGACGGGGAATTTATAGATCTGGAAGTCGTGGATATCAGTATGGGGGGTATGCAGCTAAAGAGTTCAGACATCGAAGCCATCAAGCAGGGATTTCAAACGAGCGAAAATGTCGCGAAGTTCGAGATCAGGATCTCAGGAAGGCTTGCCTGGGCGCAGCCAGGCGATGATGGTACGTTCCTGACAGGTTGGGAGTTCGACATTGGACCATCCGCAGAGGAACGCGTTGGTTAGCGCGGTCTGGCGACTCGTGGGCGATAGCCAGTGAATCTCAAGTTACGATATCCTGCAATAACGATATCGCCAGCTCTTCCATTGCCGGCGCGGTGCCCTCAGCACCTAACGAAGATATCGCAGCCCACGTTTCGTACCCGCCCTCATTCACGAGGGCTTCGTCAGTGCACACATAACCGATATACCCATTTGCAAGGCTCACGATGAAGAGCGGGCGAGCACTCGATCTGGATTTGATGCTCAGGCCTGTCTCAACGAAGATCTCGCCCGGCAGGGCGACCACCGCGGCCTCTCCTATTTTCAATACCTGGACCGGGGCTTTCATGGTCTCCGGGAGTTTGGACAGGCGAACACATTCCTGCGCGTAGACATCCACGGTACCTGGTGGTATGGGGTGACCCACTACCCAGCTGAAGGGGCCGCTGTCGTATTGATCGTATGTCCCCGGTGGACAAGACAGGATTTTGTTCGCGATTTCCAGATCTTCGCTGGAGATTCGCTTGCGTGAAAATTCGAACTGCGCCAATGCCCCAGAAAGCGCCAACTCGTCCTGCATATCCATCAGCTGTATCTCTGTGATCATATGGCCCGCCAGCACGGCGGCCATTTTTTTTGCGTGAACATGACCCCGATCTTCCCAAACCCGCTTTCCACTGAAGTCTATGTTGTTGATCTGACCGGATGCAGCATTCCAGAGCAGAGGCACACAGGTGTCGGACAGATAGTGGTTCATCAGGCGAGCGAAGTGACCGAAATAATCTGCTGAGATCGCGTTTCCGTTGTCGGTTCCGATATAGTGAAGTGAATAGGAGGCGACAGCGGAGATGGGATCACCGTTCTCTGCTTCGACATACATCATGGCCAACTCGGGATCGGTGGGTCCGGTGGGTTTTACCAGATCCGGGTTGTCTTTTCCAGGATTCATCTTGACGGTTCCGTCGGACAGATGCCACCGTCGATTGAAGGCGATCCGGTCTTCCTGTACGCTTCCGAAACCTGCTCTGGCTGGTGTCAACCTCAGGGTGGCGAGTTCTACAGCATCTGCGATTTTCAGAGGAACCCAGTCGATGTACTCCGGGCTGCCGTCCGTACCCAGGAGATCTTCGATACCTGCGGCCGTATGGGTATGCGTGGCGTTTATCATGACGTGTTGTGGCGGGATCCCGCATCTTTCCTGAATCCGTTCCTTGACCGCATCCCCAATATTCTGTGGCATTGCAATCAGGTCACAGGTGACCATTGCAATTCGGGTACCGCCGTTGTCGAGTACCAGGGCCCTGGCCAGCAATTCATCGTCGACATCCTGGGCCGTGCGTGTTCTGACCGCTCCTGGCACCGTTACTCCCAGCCAGGGCGTGATGTTGGCCGTGGCGGCCCCAGCCTGCAATTTGCCACTCATATCTCTATTCCCAAATTTGAGTTTCGTATCAGGTTATGGGCAGAAATTCCCCACCCTTTTTTGCCGACTCTTCAGCCATGATACATGCTTTTGCCACACCGAGCACGTCAGAGGTAGAGATGAAATTTTCCTCGTCTCGGGAAAACGCCGCAACCATGTCCTCTACGAATCCGCTTTTGCGTGCATCCGGAAATTCGGGCTCGTAAGCGCCCTTGCCGTCCGCAACGATGAGCAGATTGTCTTTCGCATACGCGCCCAGGTGCGCGGACCCTTTTGTACCCATAATGATAAATCGCGTATCCCCGAATGATGGGGAATCCTCAGGGGTGAGCCAATCTGCGGTGAGGAGTGCACCCGCGCCATTGCT
>CAVOEZ010000488.1:0-4192 GCA_963694355.1 Latescibacteria bacterium UBA2968
AAGTTCCGATCATGGTTTTGAGCGCACACCTCACCGATGCCAGGACTGAGTATCTGAGAGAACTCGGCGTGAAGTGGATCCTGGGGAAACCCTTTGAAGTGGCCGAGCTGCTGGAGGCCGTAAAGAAGATACTGGGTTAGATTAAAGATCTCGACAATCAGTAATGAAAAAGGGCCTGCACTTTTAAGTGCAGGCCCTTTTTTTGCAGAATGCGTGCCGGACTAATATCGATAATGGTTCGGTTTGTAGGGTCCGTCGACGGATACGCCGATGTACTCAGCCTGTTCAGGTGAGAGCGTGGTGAGTTTCACGCCCAGCTTCTCCAGGTGGAGCCGTGCAACTTCTTCGTCAAGCTCCTTCGAGAGGACGTAGACGCCCACTTCCTGAGGATTCTCGCGAAGGTCGATCTGGGCCATTACCTGGTTGGTGAATGAGTTGGACATTACGAAAGAAGGATGGCCTGTGGCGCACCCCAGGTTCACGAGGCGTCCCTCTGCGAGCAGGTAGATGCAATGGCCATCCTTGAACGTGTATTTGTCGACTTGAGGCTTTATGGTTTGGCGCTGAATGTCGGGATGGTTTTCGAGTTTGTTGACTTCGATCTCGTTATCGAAGTGTCCAATATTGCAGACGATGGCCTGATCCAGCATCCCTTCAAGGTGTTCCATCCGGATCACACCGAGATTCCCTGTGGTGGTGACGAATATATTCGCCTCACAAAGGGCATCTTCCACGGTGGTGACTTCGAAGCCTTCCATTGCCGCCTGGAGCGCGCAAATGGGATCCACTTCTGTGATCAGCACCCGGGCGCCGAACCCTCTCATCGATTGCGCACACCCCTTGCCCACATCACCGTAGCCGCAGACACAGACGACCTTTCCGGCAATCATCACGTCGGTGGCGCGCTTAATGCCATCTGCAAGTGATTCCCTGCACCCGTAGAGATTGTCGAATTTCGATTTGGTGACCGAGTCGTTGACATTGATGGCAGGGAACAGGAGCGTGCCTTCTTTCATCATCTGGTAAAGGCGGTGAACGCCTGTTGTGGTTTCTTCGGATACACCTTTGCAGTCCGCCGCCATTCTGTGCCAGAACTGGGGGTCCCTGTCGAGCTGGCGTCGCAGAATTGTGTTGATGACGGCCAGTTCGTGATTGTCGGTGGGCTCTTCAAGAATCGAAGCGTCTTCCTCCGCACGATACCCTCTATGGATGAGCAGGGTGGCGTCGCCGCCGTCGTCTACGATCTGATTCGGGCCAAGACCGTCCGGGAAGCTGAGCGCCTGAAGCGTGCACTCCCAGTATTCCTCCAGGGATTCACCTTTCCAGGCATACACCGGGATGCCGGTTTCCGCAATGGCGGCGGCTGCGTGGTCCTGGGTGGAAAAGATGTTGCAGGACGCCCAGCGAATGTCTGCGCCGAGCGCTTTGAGCGATTCGATGAGGACGGCGGTCTGAATGGTCATATGGAGCGAGCCGGTAATACGCAATCCTGCGAGCGGTGAGGTGTCGCTATACTTTTCGCGAACCGTCACCAGGCCCGGCATTTCCTGTTCGGCAATGATGATTTCCTTGCGGCCGAACTCGGCCTCACCCATATCGGCAATTTTGTAAGGAAGGCCCGAATAATCGGGAATCTCAATTTCGGTTAATACGCTTTCACCCATTCTACACCCTTTCGATTGTATGGGGGAGTGACCCCCCTCATGTTGCGGACCTGATTACTTTCAGGTGCCTGTGTGGATTCCGTTTTTAAAATTATCTGTCAGGGATTGATCTCACTTCTCAGGCGGCAGATTGTGATTTTCTTTTCGATCCCTTTGAAGTCTACACGATCGAGTGAATCGGTTTTGAATCCTTCACCAAGGCCCTGCAGTACAGGATCGGTGATCCAGATGCCACCGGTCCCTTCGTTCTCTGCGCGATCCAGGGTCAGGAATGCGAGGTTGACCACTTCTCCCATTACGTCGGGGCGGGCATAGTCCGGATGGCCCATTGCCCCGAGGTAGATCTCACCGCTGCTGAGTCCGACTACGAGAGCCTCGGCAACGACCTGGTCGGCAAGCAGTGCAGACCGCGCCGCCCGCAGGTGGTGATCGACACCGGAGAAGAAGGCGAGCAGTTTGTCACCCAGGTATTTGACCGGTACGCCGTCATTTCGCAGGATCACTTCCGTGAGCTGAGAGAAGAGCCCGTTCGCCCAGGTGGCGAAGTCTCTGGCTTCCATTTTGAGCGATTTCTCGTAGGCGCCGAGAATGCTGGAAGCGAATACCGTGGCGTCGAATACGTCGAGGCCCGCATTCTGGGCATCCAGCAGCCAATCCGTTGAAACGCCCAGGAGTCGTGCCAGATCACCCACTACGGCGATATCCGGGCCGTTTTCCCCACGCTCCCACTTGGATACCGCCTGGGGACTGATCTGGAGCGCATTGGCGATGTCCTGCTGTTTCAGTCCAAGGCGCTCGCGTGTGGATCGAATCCTGCTTCCCAGTTCACTCAGCTGCATCCCCGGTCCTTGTTTCTAAAGGTCGCTTGAAATTTATCCGTTGCATTACGAAGAGGCAATGAAGGGGTCGTTGATTGGTCTGACGGTCAGGTTGAGAGCGATCAGATGTCTATCAAGATCCACACAGGCACGTGGTCGGAGGCGAAACTCCCTCGCCTTGTGTAAATGATCCGGTCGTTGCTGAATTTTATTCTGGATGCCCGACCGGTGACGGCAATGGAATGGTTGAATACGCCGGTTCCTCGAATGCGCGATTTTAAATTCGGCGTGACCAGAATCTGGTCGAAGAGGATGGCCTTGACCTTGACGTCTCGCCAGTAGTGATGTTCGATCCCGCGCCATCTGTTGTTTTCGGCTCGGGAGCCCGGTACGGTCAGATTGAATGTTCCGGTCTTCGGCTTCTTGTCCACGTCGCGGTAGCCATATGAACAAATGTCTTCCTTAAGCAAGGATTCGGTCGCGTTGAACAGGAATGTGCCCTCCTCCGTATCAACACCGCCACTGGCCTCAGGGTCGCCCTGTTCAAGAATGTTGAGAGATCTGTCATCCGGATTGTCATTGAAATCTCCCAGGAGAATGACCTTCTTTCCGGACAGGGCGGTTGAGATGTGTTTCAGGATGAGTTCGGAGGCCCGTGCCCTGCGCTTGTCGGTCGAGAGCCGGCTTCTTCTCCTGGATTTTGGATGGTGCACCAGGAAGAAAATGCTTTCTTGCCCGAGTTGGACTTCTACCTGCAGGAGGTCACGTTTTCTGGGGAATGCGTCATTCCATTCGCGGTCCGGAAACACAGTCCGATATGCACCCAACTTCAGGGGCTCCCTGACGGCGAGTGCCACTTCCTGAATTTCCAGCGGGTCGTCGAGAATGGCGATCTGGTAGACCGCAGGAAGGATGTTGCTCAATGCCGCCCGGTTGTTGATTTCCTGGAACGCAATGACATCCGCATCCAGGCCTTCAATGACATTTTGAAGGGTGTGCTTCCGCTCCGAGGAGATATTTTCGTCCAGAAAATATACATTGTACGTAGCAATTTTCAGTTCCCGCGCGTCTAATCTTGAGGGTAGGGGTGAAACGAATAGAATGAGTGCTGTCAGGAAATGGGAGGCGTTCATTGATCGGTCCCCTTGACTTCTGTCAAAAGTTCTCATAAATGTAGGTATTCACATAGGTTAATGCAAGTTCGCCGATTCAGGGAAAATTATAATTCAACTTTGTTCCTATACAACCACTTTTTGCAGATCCAGAAATATTTAATTCGTTGAACCCGAAGGCCATTCTTCATATCTTGTATTAAATCATAAGGATAGACCAAAAATTGGGCGAATCAGGTTTGGAACGGGAAAAGGCTTCAAGGGGCGGTTGGGTGCCTGAGCCTCTGATACTGATTGCGGATGACGAGCCAGAAGTCCTTATTTTTCTGAGAGATGCCCTTTCAAGTGAGCCCTGGGCGGTAGAACTCGCGAGGGACGGTCGCGAAGCGCTACGGAAGTTGACGGAAAAAACGTTCGATCTCGCCGTGCTGGATCTCAAGATGCCTTTTTTGGACGGTGTGGAAGTCCTGAAAAGTCTCCGAGACAGGGGCATCTCGACAGACGTTCTGATCCTGACTGGACACGGCACCGTTCCAATGGCCGTTCTGGCAATGAAGCTGGGTGCTCGGGATTTTATTACGAAGCCGTTCAAGTTCGA
>CAVOEZ010000489.1:0-4186 GCA_963694355.1 Latescibacteria bacterium UBA2968
CAGGCAGGGATGAAAATAACGATTGGATAGAGCAGAAACAGGAATCCGGAAAGAAGCGCTGCCTTCTGCGTATCTCGCGATTCACCCACTGAGATAAATCTCTGCGCGAGCCCCCACGTTCCGCCATTGTAGCTGAAAATTATCACCACAAGATAGACCAGCCAAAACCACATCCCGATCCCTGCATCCGCGTTGAAAAAGGCTGACCTTTCCGCGGGGAGTTGCTCCCACATCCGATCCCAGCCGCCCACTGCGGTCAGAACCAGGTAAAGCACGACGAGACTCATAATCAGCTGAATCACGAACTGAACGAGATCGGTAAGCACCGTAGCCCACAGCCCACCAACCAGCACATAAACAACGGTGATCAATCCAGCGACAATAATAACGGAGAGTACGTCCCAACCTGTTACTACGTGAACCACCACCGAAATTGCGAACAACTTGATCCCTAGATCGATGAACTTCTTCAAGATACCGATGACCGCCAGTGTCAGTCTCACCGTGTTGTTGTAACGCGTTTCCAGATACTCGACAGGTGTCAGCACTCTCAACCGCGACCACCTGGGGGGCCATATTCGAAACCCAATCATCATCGCGGTAAATACGCCCAGAGAGAACAGAGTCCAGATACTGAATCCCGCAATCACTGCACGCCCCGCGAACCCGACAAAAACCACCGCACTGTATCCGGAAACGTGATGCGAAACGGCGGCCATCCACCAGGGCAGATTGTGCCCGGCCGTGAAATAGTCGTCCACATTCTCGGTTTTCCGTCTGGCGACCAGTCCGATCCAGCCCATCAGAAGGACATACAGGGCGATCACCACAAAGTCCGTACCTGCAAGCATCTGTATCTCCTCACGAAAAGGGCCACTCAAAAACCGAGTGGCCCTGCCTCATTCGGCCTTTCCATCCAATCTTATTCGGTCCTGGGCGCTTCCAATCTTTCGAACAGCGCTTCCACCTCTGCATCTTTCTCCGGGGATCGAGACGCAATCAGGCTCTCACCAAAGTAGATTACAAGGCACACCAGAATCTCCAATCCTGCATAGACCTCGAACGCCGCAACGTCATAAACCAACGTCGCGATCAAGTATGTTAGCATTCCTCCGGAGAAGGAAAGGATAGCGCCCCTGGATGTGGCCTTCTTATAGATCATGCCGAACATGAGCGGGATTGCAATTGGGGACAGTAGTCCGCCAAGCAATTTCACGGTGAACGAAAACACCTTGTTCATTCCTGGACTCAGCGACACAATCACTGCCGCCACGATTACTGCAAGCCCAAATGCGGCGGTTGCCATCATACCCACCCTCATCATCCCTTCGTCAGAGATGTCCCTGTTCACATTTCTCTGCCAGATGTCCTTGGTGAACACGGCTGCAAGTGAGTTGATATCGCTATCGATCATCGACATCGTGGCAGCAAACATCGAGCAAACCAGAAGTCCGATCAGTCCGGGCGCTAATCCTGCGAGGATCTTCTGGGTCACCAGGATATATGCCTGATCAAGATCGAATCCTTCGATCGGCATCATCGTCACCTGATCGAACTGGTCCGGGAGGAGAAAGGGTGCGGCCCAGGCAGGCAGGAAGATAACGATTGGATAGAGCAGATAGAGAAAACCGGATAGCAATGCGGCTTTCTGTGCCTCGCGGGGCTTTTCAACAGCAATGAAGCGCTGAGCCAATCCCCACGTGCCACCGTTGT
Organism: Latescibacteria bacterium UBA2968; assembly: GCA_963694355.1. Lineage (GTDB taxonomy): Bacteria > Latescibacterota > UBA2968 > UBA2968. Next base: position 1,714 of record CAVOEZ010000489.1, read on the forward strand.
AGCTTAAAATGATAACGATCAGGTAAACCAGCCAGAACTCCACACTGATCCCTGCATCCGCGTTGAAGAATTGCGACCGTTCGGCCGGCAGGCGTTCCCACATACTGGACCATCCACCAACCATAGAGAGCGCGATGTAAAGCACTACAAGACTCATGAACAGCTGAACAATGAACTGCACCAGATCAGTCAATACCGTGGCCCACAGCCCGCCGACAAATACGTAACTGATCGTGATGATACCCGCCACCAGGATAATCGGGAGTACCGCCCACCCGGTCACCACATGGACCACAATTGAAATGGCAAACAGCTTGATACCCAGATCTATGAACTTCAACCCGATCCCTGAAACCGCGATCAACATTCGGACGGAATTTCCGTATCTCTGTTCCAGGTATTCAACCGGGGTCATCACCTTCAGGCGAGACCATCTGGGCGCCCAGATCAGAGTTCCGATCATCATCGCCACAAAAACACCCAGTGAAAAAAGCGTCCACATCGAAAATCCGGCAACGGCCGCTCGCCCGGCAAATCCTACAAATGCCACTGCACTGTATCCGGACACATGGTGTGAAATGGCTGCCATCCACCAGGGCAACCCGTGCCCCGCAGCAAAGTACTCATCCACATTGCTGGACTTCCTCTTGGCCAGGATACCGATCCATGCCATCAATCCTGCATAAAGGACAATCACGCCAAAATCGATATTCGTCAGCATAAGTGTTCCCTCTCCTTTGCACTGCTGAAATGAAACGGGCGCCTAAAAAAGTGTAGTACCCTTTTCTACCAGGAAGGATTCATACAGGCCCAGGGGCTGAGACATGGTCTCGTCAATTTCCGTAACGGCAAACCGGACCTCCACGGTTCTTTCATCTCCCACCCGGAAATCGTCACCGAACAGAGACATATAGAGCGGGTTCTGGTCTGCAAACGGATCATCATCGTTGTCACTCTCATATCCACTGATCACAGCAAAACAATCCTCGGGTCGAGACATCAACACTGCAGCAACGCCTTGTTCGACATCGGCAGACATGATGATCGGAAAGTCGAAGTACCGCTGAGGGTTCCATTGGTACAATCCCCAGATCCGGTCCCATCTTCCGTCGACCGACCGTCTGGCGGCGTGCTGATCCCTGGGAAATACCAGGCCAGTTCCTACAAACACGTCGTTGACTTTGGGAGCGATCCACCTGGCTTTGTCCGAGGGATCATCAAACGGGCTTCCCTGGACATAGACGTGAGGATTGAGGGACTCATTGAAATAATTTGAAAGAAAAACCTCATATCCGGGATACGGCCAATTCGAATGAACGGTAATGGAGAGATCGATAATATTGGGCTCAACGATTTCGTATCTCGCCGTAATTTCTGCCTTGTGGTCGTCCGTGGCCGGCCAGTGGACCTCGATCGTTTCGTCGTCCATTTCAATCGTGCGCTCATTGCCCCGTGCAGTTCCCATACAATGGTTTGTGGAAAACATGAAAAACAGATTCAGTACATCATATTTGGGGTGAACTACCTGAACGCCTGTGGCCTTGTGCGTGAGTTCCTTGATCCCGTGGCGATCCCCATCCGGCTGGATGTATCCCACCATCTCGTCTGTTTCGAAATCCCACCTGTCTGCTCCGTTATTCTCAGCATTCCCCATACGAACGCTCCTCCAAGATTTGATATTCTATCGTCGGACAGTACTCAAGTCTCGATCCCCTGCCAATGGAGCCTCTGCCTGCTCAATTCTTCTAGGCAAGTATGCGCGCTTTCGGTGTATCGCCGTCAAGATCCGTGACATAGGTCGTCCCGTCAGATACGGCATCCACCCGGACCCTGCCCTTTAAGTTGATCCTGCGTATGGCTTTGAACTGACAGGCGGTCACTCCGCCAAGGGAAACCGAGTATTCTACATGGTCTCCTTTGGTTTCCAAAGTCGTACCCGGATAAACCCAGACTTCCTCTTTGAATGGACAACTGAAGGTGCAAACCCGTCCGGATGCTTCGAAATTCGCTGCAACCATATATCCGTCGGTCGTCAAACAGGCACTGTCTTCAGGTCCTTCAAGCACCTCGAGACGTGCTCCGGATGTGACTTCCTTCTGCTCCTCCAGACCGATCAGCGCGACCAGTCGGCCGGCCTCTTCACCAGCCACCAGGTCGGCCTCCCCTCTCTGGTGGGAAAGGGTCAGGTCGTCGGCGATCGCACGATAGGGTTTGAAAAAGTGCCGGTTGAGATAAACAGCATCGCCGGTTCCGGCAAACGTGATACCTACCCGACCATCGATATTCAGCCAATCAGGCCTTCCCAACCGGTCCACCACATCCTCGGTTTCGTCTTCCCCGTGCCATCCCTTGTATCGATTCTCTCCACCGGGATGATAAAGTATTCGCTCACCCCTGCAGTTGTCACCGAGCAACGGGAAATGCTCATTGGTGACCCTAATAAACCCCTGATCGAGAGAGCGGAGTTTGAGAT
>CAVOEZ010000490.1:0-4185 GCA_963694355.1 Latescibacteria bacterium UBA2968
TCCCCTGAGAATCTCCTTTTGGCGGGAGGGAAAATCCAAAAGAAAATAGAAAAGGGCGTATATATCTGCTTATACGCCCTGGCGAACAAAGGGTTTCAAAAACTTGATTTTGTACAAAAAGACGGGGTCCTCGGTCATCCCACCCCTGTATGTCCGAGAATCCCAATTGGGCCATCCCATAGCCCCACAAGAAATATACGATCCTCAAACCTGTTTGTCAACAGGGTTTTACCCGGTAGGGATGCACGAAAAACTGCCTGGAATATGAGTAAAAAATGGTGACCCCGAGGGGAATCGAACCCCCGTTGCCGGGATGAAAACCCGGTGTCCTAACCGCTGAACGACGGGGTCACCCACGTCCGTAATTTCCGAACGGAGAAAAATATATAGAAAACGCCATTTTATGGCAAGACAATCTTGTCCAAACAGGGCCGCAGCCTACCGGCTTGAAATCCGGGCCAAATATCACAGAGAACTGGGCACCGTCAGTCACTCGCAACACCCCCTTGTTGACAGGATGCCAGGAGGCCATTATTATTCTTGGTCACACAGAATGAAACCCTCATCGAAAGGAACCACGTGCCGGACTTCAAAGTGCTCATATTCGAACCCATCCATCAGAAAGGTCTGGATCACCTGACCAGCAATGGTGCTGAAATCCTGTATGCCCCGGGCTTCTCGGCTGCCGAAATCTGTTCTGTTGTGGGAGACGTCGATGCCATCCTCGCCAGGGCGCAGGGCTTCATCGACGGACCCGTGATGGACAAAGCGTCGCACCTGAAAGTTGTGGGACGACACGGTATTGGCGTGGACAACATCGATGTTCCGGCCGCCACAGAGCGCGGCATATTCGTGGTCAACACGCCGACTGGACCGGTGGAAGCCGTGGCCGAGTACGTGGCGATGTCTCTTGTTGCGCTTCCAAGGCGAATGCTTCAGGCAGATGCGGCTACCCGGCAGACCGACTGGGAATTCCGCAATCGGCATCATGGTCCCGAGTTAATAGGGAAGACCCTTGGAATTGTGGGCTTCGGCAGAATAGGACGTAGAATTGCCGAGATCTGCGGACTCGGATTCAACATGAATACGATCTATTATGACGTGTTTCCCGCCTCAGACGAAGAAGAGGCCAGGTTGGGCACCAGGCGCGTGGAGCTGGACGAATTGATCGCCACCTCCGATTACATCACGTTGAACGTCCCTTTGCTGGAGCAAACACATCATCTGATCGATGCGCAAGCTCTGGAGAAGATGAAACCAGGCGCCTACCTTGTAAATTGCAGTCGCGGACCCGTCGTCGACGAAGCCGCCCTGGTTCACGCCCTCAAATCGGGAACGATTGCAGGCGCGGTCATCGACGTCTTCGAGGAAGAACCTGTGAAGGCAAACAACCCCTTGCTGCAGCTGGACAATGTGCTGCTGTCGCCACACTGTTCTGGTCACACCGCCGAATCCGCCCGGAACCTGTCTATGGTGGCGGCCGACATCATTCGAATTCTTAAGGGGAAATCGCCGGAATTCCCCGTAAATGATCCGGATACTCCCAGACAGGTCGTTGAATAGATCGTTCCCACAAGCAGCTTGACAACCCGGACCTATTTGTTTTTATTCCCTAAACTTGATTAAGCCAAATGTGAGCCTTAACAACGGATTATGATGAGTAAGCTCGAAAAGGGGAATCTGAGTAGGTTCCCGTACATAAAAGACATATCTGGGCGATTAGCTCAGTTGGTTAGAGTGCTGGTTTCACATACCAGAGGTCACTGGTTCAAATCCAGTATCGCCCACCACCCTCACTACCTGCCCATCCCGGTGGAGCGGTTCAAAACGCCACGGCGATGCAACAGGAATGAGTAAAATACGGAAAGGTGCATCTGTTCACACAGATGCACCTTTCTTCATCCCCATCCATCCGTAAGCAAGGATGTTAATCGAAGTAGGAGTCAGTAGATGAAAGAGAGCTTGGCCATGTTGCTGGAGCTGCAAAACATCGATCTGGAAATCGACGCGCTCGGACGGTCGCAGATAGAGTACCCTACTGAGATTTCCGAACTTGAAGCGAAATTGGATCATTCGAAAAGTAATGTGGAAGGGAAACGGAAACAGACCGAGGAGCTGGAGACAAATCGCAGACTGATGGAAGGAGAGCTGGAAGCGATCCAGGCAGACCTCAAGAAACGCCAGGATCGTCTCTACGAAGTCGCCTCCAACAAAGAGTACGACGCCCTTCAGCACGAGATCGAGGCACTAAAGAATCGCTTAGACGAGAATGAGAATGGGATCCTCGAGGGAATAGACCTCTTCGATGGCCTCAAAGAAAGGCTCGCTGAGGAAGAGACCACGCACAAGGAACTCGAGACCGAAAGCAAAAAGATCATAAAGGGCTTGAAGTCCAAGCTGGGGTCCGTGGAGGAGAATGTCAGGGAGTGCCACGAAAAACGCACGGGTGTAGAAACGCAGATCGATCGGCGTGCGCTCTCGGTCTACAACAGAATTCGAAAACTCGTCAAGACAGGTGCCGCCGTTGTCCAGGTGGAAAAATCTTCTTGTGGCGGATGCTTCAGACAGCTGCCACCCCAGCTCCGCATGGAAGTCCGCAGGCAGGATCAGATCATTCGGTGTGAAAACTGCGGGCGTATCGTCATATGGAAAGAAGAGGCGGGGGCTTGACGAACAAGGACATTAGGATCTCCCTTTACACAGATGGTGCGGCAAAAGGAAATCCCGGTCCCGCAGGGATAGGCATTTTTATGGAATGCGACGGTGTCTCACTTCAAGAAATCGGTGAATACATCGGCGAAGCCACTAATAATGCAGCGGAATACAAAGCTCTGATCCGGGGCATGCAACTTGCGCACGAACTAAAGGCGACCCGGGTGGATGCGTTTTCGGACAGCGAACTTATGGTTCGGCAGCTGAACGGGCAGTATCGCGTTAAAACCCCCGGCCTTAAGCCCCTCTATAATGAAGCCTGTGACCTGCGCAAATCCTTCGAAGCCTTTGAGATTCAGCACATCCCCCGGTCTCAAAACCATGAGGCCGACAGGCTTGCAAACTTGGGGATTCAGGAAAGAAGAATGGCAAGTGGGCCGGGTGACCGCGCCCGTTAGGGTGAGGAAAGTCCGAGCTCCACAGGGCAGGATGCTGGGTAACGCCCAGGCGGGGTGACCCGACGGAAAGTGCCACAGAGAACAGACCGCTAACGGGCGAAACTCCGGTTTCGCAACGAGCAAGGGTGAAACGGTGGGGTAAGAGCCCACCGCGCTTCCCGGAGACGGGGGCGGCACGGTAAACCCCATCCGGAGCAAGGCCTAATAGGGGCGGAGAGACGGCCCGTCTCGCTACAACGCTCGGGTTGGCTGCATTGAGGCGTCGGGTAATCGGCGCCCCAGATAAATGGTCATCCGTTCGGCGTTATGCCGAACGACAGAACTCGGCTTACAGGCCCACTTGCCTGTTTCATTCGGCGGACCCGCAGGGTTCGCCGCTGCTGTATCCATCGGGAGGACGTATGGATTTTCTGCAAAAATTCACCGGGGCATCCAATAGAAACGCGAGCATTGTTTGTGTGGGTCTTGATCCGGATCTGGAACGCATTCCCGATCACGTGAAGTCGGCGCCTGACCCGCTCTTCGCCTTCCTGAACGAAATCGTCGCCGCAACCCGGGATCTGGTTTGTTGTTATAAACCCAACTTTGCATTCTTTGGGTCGTCCGGGAGATCCGGCTGGGAGTCACTGGAGGCGCTCACCAGAATCATCCCCGAAGACATCCCGATCCTCCTGGACTTCAAAGCTGGAGACATCGGCAATACGGCCGCTCACTATGCAAGAATGGCCTATGAACGGATCCAGGCCGATGCGGTAACCGTGAATCCGCTCATGGGGCTGGATGCCGTTGACCCGTTTCTTTCCTACAGGGACAAGTGTTGTTTTCTCCTCTGCCTGACCTCCAACCCCGGGTCATCAGATTTCCAGCGACTCGAGACGAATGACGGACCTTTGTATCAGGCCGTGGCCAAAAAGGCCGTAACGTGGTCATCCACAGGACCCTGCGGCCTGGTGGTCGGCGCCACGCATCCGAAGGAACTATCGGAAATTCGCGGAATCGCCCCCACCCTCCCGTTCCTCGTACCGGGCGTTGGCAGCCAGGGGGGGAGTGCCGAGGAAGTCGTCAAAAACGGACG
>CAVOEZ010000491.1:0-4170 GCA_963694355.1 Latescibacteria bacterium UBA2968
GAAAGCTTATAGTAGGCCCTCAAATACCCCTCATCCAGGGAAATTGCGCTCCGATACGCCTCAATTGCCTCCTGGAAGTCGCCATTGTTGTCATACGCCACGCCCATTTTGAAACAAGAGGACGCGGTGCGTTGAATTTCAGACAGTCGTCGAAAGGCGTCTATGGCTTTTGGAAAATCACCTTTATTATTGAAGTTGACCCCAAGCCTGTCGTGAATCTGTGCAATGTCGTTCTGACTGAGACCAAAAATATCCTCGAAAAATGTAGCCGTTCGATCCGTCAGCTGTTTGGCGTAGAGCAAAAACGTATAGGCGGTGTTCTCAAAGGCATCTAGGCGCTTTTCCAGCCGCTCAAGCCGCTGTATCGTGTCCTCTTCCGATGTGGCATCCTGAGCGGATGTCTCTTCTATTTCCCATTCTTGAGGGAGGGTTTCTCTTGCAGAGGGCGACACCGAACCTTGCCCACCTGCAGAACTACCCTGGTCGTTGTCAGACCCCATATACTGGTCAAGGGTTTCGAGCCTCTTGTCCCTTGGCTCCGTATTGCCCCTGGTGACCGAGGGAGATGGCGGAACCATAGGTTTGCCATGCTTGCTTCTACCACTTCTGGATGAATCCCCTGAGTTCAAGACACTACCCCCTGAAGTCGGTTTGGGATGCGAAATTTGTCTGTGTTGGGTATGGGAAAAACGCGGGCAGGTTTTTGGTTACCGTGGAACCATTATAATGTGAGACGGAATAGAACTTGGTGGTGAATGCCCGAATGGGGAGCGTCTCGGGTAGCTTGTTCTGGGGAGAACCACCTCACCAAGATGTGCCACAAATTCTGAAAGTATGTCACGATATATAGCTATATCATCCCTTAAGTCAAGCCTTATTTTGCCTGTTAGATTTTGTAAAAACACCCGCCAGGCTGTAAGTTACAGACGTTTTGATACACTGGAATTTAAATCAGATCAAGAGCATTTTACGAACACGGAAAAGGGCCTGAAATTGTGAAAAAAGACGACGGCCATAGCGACCCCCGTCTTTTTTAGTGTTCTTGTTCAGCTGCAGATTTATAGCGTCCCAACGGGAATTCCGTAAGCCTCTTCAACCGTCTGAGTATTCACCATTTCAATTGCTTCCCAGGGGCAAATGTTCACACATTGGATGCAGCCGATACAATCGTCGAGGCGGACCTCGCAAAAGCTACCAATCCCATCCAGGCCGGCGTCTGCCACATCTACTTCCTCGATGCAGTCTGTGGGACACACCTCAATGCAGGCGTTACATCCGGTGCAATAATCGGGGTTGATGATTGCGATATGTCTTGGTCGTTTCTTTTTTGCGGTCATGCCGGAACGCGTTTCGAGCCACAAATAGTCGTGATAATCCACGCGATCTTTCTTTCCGATTCTGTCCGGTCGATAGACCTCGGATTTGGGTGCAAATTGCAGCGTGCCATCAGCGTGCGATCTGCTCAGTCGGTAACGATCGGCTGTGACAACCTGTTTAGGATCGTCGTCGTATACAAAGCTCACTAGATCGTAACGAATCCCGATCGCACGTCCTGCTCTTCCATTGAGTTTGAAATGCAGACCCGGTCTGAATTCAAGAATCGGTAGTCCGTCAGCTTTCTTTTCTTCTTTAACCTCTTCTGCTGTATCGACTTCAGCAGGTGAACTCTTCGCTGCGGCCGGAGAACCAGTATCGCCGCCACCGCCCTGTTTGGCCTTTCGGACGGCCTCCGACTTGGCTTTGGCTCTCGCCACACGATCTGGAATATCATCAAACTGAGAGAGGTCGACTTCCACAGATGTCTCCATTTATGCTGACTGATTCCTGGATTCCACAGGGTTCAGGAACCCGGCGATATTTCGATGTGATCGGCAGTTATAATACGTTCTTTAATTCATAATGTCAAGGTCGTGGTCAGAATCAAATGAGGGTGCTCGAAAGACTCTGCTGCACCAGACTCGATAAGCCGAAAGGATGAACGGTGCAGGTTGGCGTTCCGAAGATGCCCATTTCTTGACAGTACCGAAGCGATTACCTATATTGGTCAACCTCTGCACGGTCTCGGCGTCAGGTGTACTTGAATCGCAGATTGGGCAGAACCATTTACCTAAATTGGAGGGGAATTCGGACGTGAATGAGGAACAGGAAAAATCTCCGGGAAATGAAGAAAATGAGGAAGAAAATCTTCGACGGATAGCCGAGGATGCTACCGCTCCCATTCGCGAGGAGGACACGACCAGATCCCGCCTGATTTCCCAATTTGTAGTGTTTCCCATTGCCATTATTGTAGTGGCTTTGGGCATTTACTTGCTCCTTGGTCTTCTGACATCGGAAGATCGAACGGCAAGAGACTATCTGGATACGATCCGCATTGGGGGCATCAACAGCAGATGGCAGGCAGCATATGAACTGCCAAAGGTGCTTGCAGAAGAACAGAAGAATGGCACTGTTTCCCCAGGCTTTGTGGGAGAGCTGATTCGGGTTTTCGATGCATCACGGAGTGACGATGTTAGAGTCAGGCGTTATCTCGCCCTGGCCATGGGAATGGTGAAGGATGAGCGGTGCGTGCCCGTTTTGATCGAGGCTCTCGAGGATCCGGACGACGAAACCCGGATATTCTCCATGATGTCTCTGTCTTCACAGGGAGACGATCGGGCTATCGATCCACTGATCAAGCTCACGAGCCATAACGACGGCGGCATTCGGAAGGCTGCAGTCTGGTCTCTCGGAAAATTCCAGAACCAAGTCGTTCACACCGCCCTTGTAGCGGCACTGGCAGACCGATTACCCGATGTCAGGTGGAATGCAGCACTGCAACTCGCGGCCGATGGGAAGTCAGACGGAGTCGAGATTCTGGCGGAAATGGTAAACCGATCTTTCCTGGACCAGCTAACGGATATGGATGAAGTACAGCGATCCGAAGTGATGATACAGGGAATCCGAGCGATTGGCGCGTTGGACGCTCGGGAGTTGCAGACCACACTCCAGGCGTTGCGGACAGGCGATATCAGCCTCAAGGTGCGCCAGGCATCTATTGAGGTTTTGAAGGCATGGTCAGTTGAATAGGTGATGTAGAATCCACCGATTCTAGTTTTGAAGCGCGTAGCGTCGGAAATATGGCTGGTTTTGGTCTGGTGCCCACTCCGCGGTTTCGTCCGAGGTAGGACTTCTTTCGTCGATTCGACAGCAGCAAATTTCCAGCGTTCCAGTTAGAACTTCGAGCTTGACAACACTGGATGCATTGGATATATTGGCCAAGTTTTCTCGGCTGTCAATTCGTTTATTTCTTGGTTTTTTTGCCACTTATGCACACAAAAGAATACCTTCCAACAGGCTTGATCTTGGAGGAGTTTGTTTATGTCTGAAGAGAACCTCGACCTCTCGCAATTCGATGAGATTCCTGATCGAGTCGCCAGAGCTAAGGCCAAAGCTGAAGCCATAAAGAAGGCGCGGGCAGCCGCTGGTGGTGCAGACGCTGGAGCGCATGCCGAGGAGGCGCCGGACGGTCCTTCAGCAGAGTCCGAGGCGTCAATTTCTGAAGGTGGAGGAGAGGCCGAGGTCGATCTCTTGGCACTGGACGAAATTCCCGACAGGGTTGAACGGGCAAAGGCCAAAGCCGCGGCCATGCGCAAGGCAAAGGGTGGAGGTGGTGGGCCAGCACCTGCCAAGAAACCCGCGAAAAAGGTTGCAGCTTCCACGGCAGATCGTGCCGCCACAGCCAGGGCACTGACGAGCAAAGAAGGAGGCTCAGTCGAGCGCGAGGTAATAGTGCAGACTTCGCCTGCTCCCCCTGCAATCCGGCCTGGACCGGATCGTATTGCGCCTGTGAAAAGTGGAGGGATTACAACCAGAAGAGGGTTCTTCACCTGGTTGACTTTGGCCTGGGTATCATTTAGTGGGGCCTGCTTAGTAGGATTGGCCGGATTCGGCAGATTTCTTTTTCCGAATGTGCTTTTCGAGCCACCTCAATCTTTCAAGATCGGTTTCCCGGAAGAATACGAAATCGGTGTGGATGAGCGCTGGAAGGACAAATTCGGCATCTGGATCGTAAAAAATACCGAAGGAATATTTGCTCTGATATCGATATGCACGCACCTGGGTTGTACTCCAAACTGGCTCAGCAACGAGCAGAAGTTCAAGTGCCCGTGTCACGGTAGCGGGTTCTACTCA
>CAVOEZ010000492.1:0-4162 GCA_963694355.1 Latescibacteria bacterium UBA2968
GACAGATTATGAGATGGATGATCCTGTTCTTAATTGCAGCATTGGCGGGTGTCGGTTCACCTGCGTTTGCCGATCTTCCCGGTGTGCCTGACGAAGAAGAGTCGGATTCCCTGGGTTTGCCTTTGAACCCGATCCGGGCCGGACGGCTCGAGGTGATGCCGATTATGTCGGTCAGGTTTTCGGCCGGAGCAATGGTTTACCGCGCCGGTATATCCGTGGGATATTCCTTGACCAGGGCGCATCAATTTGGGGGCTCATTCGTTATGGGCAACAGGGTGTGGGATAGGGCATCACGACGAGATATCCAGCCTGTTGGCCAAACGCCGCCTGCCACAAGCGGCAATCTGCTGTCTGTAGATCAGGGCTTCGGTTCTTCGTTGACCGGGTTCTACCGGTTGAATCTGCCGATCCGGATTCAGAAAAGAACGTACCCATTTGTCGAGATTTTTGGCGGAAGGGACTTTGGTTGGGGTGATGTGAAAGAGGTGGGTGCAGGCGCAGGTGTGCGGAAGTTCGTGACGCGGCGCACTGCGGTGACCTCTCAGTACGCCTTTACGGCGATGTTTGCAGAAGGTCAGCACGTGACCAGACACGTCGTCACGGCGGGCTTCTCGCTCTATTTCAACTGATTTTCAGGATTATATTCAGGGGTATCGTCCGGTTCTCAAGAGGTTTGGGAACCGGATTTTTCTTTTTCCAAATGTAACAGATTCCGGTGATCGGATGCGGGTTGTTCGCACCCGTTCTTTTGTCTATATTGGGGGCCGTTTCCAGGGTCGAGAGCATATGGAAAACTGATGAGGAATAACTGGTGTTTTTCAAGGAGGACGCTGTGGGTCTGTTTTTACTGGATGGAAGGGTGGCGATCGTTACCGGCGCCGGCCGGGGTATCGGGCGAGGGATAGCCGAAGGACTTGCGGCGCATAGCGCCAAGGTCGTGTGTGCTGCCCGAACACGGGCTCAACTGGACGAAGCAGTGGATGTCATTTCTTCGAAGGGCGGCACGGCCATCGCGGTTGAGATGGATATGTCTGATCTGGATTCGGTGAAGGCTGGAGTGGATGAGACGATCGAGCGCTTCGGACAGGTCGATATCCTGGTCAATAATGCGGGTATGAATATCCGGGAACCGATCGAGGAAGTGACGGAAGCGCACTATGACCAGATTATGTCGGTGAATCTCAAGGGGCTGTATTTCCTGTCGCAAGAGGTGTTTGTGCACATGAAGGCCAGGAAGCAGGGGAAGGTGATCAATATTGGATCGTTGACCACGGGGATTGCACTTCACAGTGTGTCCGTATATACGGCGACCAAAGGTGCGGTAGGTCAATTGACCAAGGCCCAGGCCCTGGAGATGGGACCCTTTAACATTCAGTCCAACGCGATCTGCCCGGGTTTCATTCTGACGCCTCTGACAGAAAAGCTGTGGTCCGATCCTACGATGAAAGAATGGGGAAATCGGCGGACCCCTGCTGGACGGCTGGGCGTTCCCGAAGATCTCGTGGGAACGGCGGTGTTTCTGGCGTCGTCTGCGTCAGATTTTGTGACCGGTCAGGAGATTTATGTGGATGGTGGGTTCATGGCAGGAGAGTACTGGCCGACGCCACCTCCAAAGTAGACGCACGAGAGGGTGTGATGGGATACGAGGTCGAGGAAGAAGATTTCTGGGGGGATCCGTTGATCGTGTTGAGCGAAGGCGATGTGAAAGCCCGCATCCTGCCATCGATCGGGTTCAACTGTATCGGATTCAGCCGCCGGGGAGTGGAGCTGATTTATCCTCCGCAGGATGCAGCGTCCCTGAGCGCGAGGCCGAGCGGATTCGGTGTGCCAATCCTGTTTCCGTTTCCGAATCGTATCGAGGACGGCCGGTTCACTTTCGAAGGCGTGGATGTGCAGCTCGATATCCCGGAGACTATCCCGCATACCATCCACGGGTTCGTGTTGAACCGCCCCTGGGAGGTGATTGACCAGGGGGCTTCTCAAGATGATGGCGCCTGGGTGAGTGGAGGGTTTCGGTCCGAAGACTTTCCCGAGGTGACCCGGCAGTTTCCCTTTCCTTTCGAGGTGACAGCGACATATCGGCTGAAGGGTGAGGCGTTGATCCTGGAGATCGAAGGGAAAAATATCGGCGACAAGGTCATGCCGGCAGGTCTGGGGACACACCCTTACTTTCCACTGCCGCTGAACAAGGATGGTGTTCGGGGCGATTGTCGCTTGAAAGTCCCTGGAGATCAGTACTGGCCGTTGAGAGAGGATTGCATTCCAACGGGCGAGCGAGTCGCGGTAACCGGCAAGTATGATTTGCAGAGGTTGACCCCGATTGGTGAGGAGACTTACGATGACGTGTGGTCAGGAGTTGTGTTGACCGATGGCGCAAGCGCGTGTGAATACTTGGACCCGTCGGTGGAGATAGGGGTCAAAATTGAAGCGGATGCTTCTTTCAGGGAGTGGGTGACCTACGCCCCGCCGGATAAACCTGTCATATGCTTTGAGCCCTACACCTGTACGACGAATGCGGTAAATCTCGATTCGAAAGGGATTGACGCCGGGCTGGTCAGGCTTGCGCCCGGAGAGTCGCTGGTGGGGACTATCAGAATCGAGTGTTTGAAAAGGAAGAGTAGCTGATGATCACGGATCGATTGGAACAGCAAATCCATTTTCTGGTCGAGGTCGACAAGCTCAAGAATGTGCTGAGGCAGTCGTATCTGACGGATGGACAGAGGCGGGAAAATGACGCCGAACACTCCTGGCACTTTGCCTTGATGGCGATAATGCTCGCTGAATATTCGAAGGCGGAGATCGACACTCTGAGAGTGGTGAAAATGGCGCTCATTCACGATCTGGTCGAGATCGATGCCGGAGATACTTTCGCGTACGATGAAACTGGAAATGAGACGAAGGAAGCGCGAGAAGAGCTGGCCGCTGAACGCATTTTCAATCTACTTCCCGAGGATCTCGCCGAGGAGGTCTTCGGTCTGTGGCGGGAGTTTGAGGCGAAGGAGACGCCGGAAGCCAGGTTTGCGGCTGCACTGGATAGATTCCAGCCGATTTTGCTGAATTACCACGCTGGCGGGAAGACCTGGGAGAAGCACGACATTTCTAAAGCGCAGGTGATGGAGCGCAATCTACACATGTCAGACGGGGCGCCCGATTTGTGGGCCTACGCGAAGAAGCTGATCGAACAAGCTGTGGAGAAGGGATATCTCAGTACCGATTCCATCGAGGAGGACTGACGGTGGGGCTCGCGACGAGTGTAGAACACAAATGTCGCGGGAGGCATGAAGGATCTGGTGTGCTGCTGACCGAGCCCGGGGGCTACAGTGCGTTGCTCTGTCATAACTGTCTGAGGTGAAAATGTCGAAGTTGAATTTGTCCGGACGATACTATCGCCTTTTTCCACCTGAGCGCTTTCTGGGTCACGCAGAGGAGCCGTTGAGTCTTGATACCAAGTCCACTGCGTTTCTTGCCGTCGATGTCTATGGTTTGGGCTTTGCTGAGGAAGATGAGGCAGCCCACGCGTACCCTACGATGAGTCTCGAAGCGAGTTTTGAAGCGGAGAAGGAGATCGTGGTGAATCACGTGCGCCCTGCAATGGATGCCGCCAGGCGCGTGGGCGTGCCGGTCATTTACGTCAATAACAGCGCTCCCAGAATCGGAATGAATGATTCCGAGATGGGAAAGCTGGCGTCGCGGTCCTGCGATCTGGAGTGGGATGACTGGGGTTCTGAAGACAATGTGGACCCCCGCGAGTATGTGTTCGGGGCTTCGACGGCCGTGAAGTTTTCAAAGATTATGGAACCGCAGCCTGACGATTACTTCATTCGGAAGCACGCGTACAGCGGGTTTTTTCAGACAAGACTTGACGGACTGCTTAGGAATCTGGGGATCAAGACGTTGATCTGTGTGGGGTTTGCTCTGGATATGTGTCTCCACTGTACGATGATCGATGCGATGAATCTGAATTACCAGGTGGTTTTGCTGCGGGATTGTGCAATGGCGGTCGAACTGCCGGACGAGGTTGAGGAGTTGTCGTTTACGAAGCGGATGATCAAGTGGACGGAATACGCAGTGGGCCATTCGGCCACTTCAGAGGATTTCATTCGGGCGTGTGATGCGCTCTGAGTATCAGGGACGTGTGTCAGAGGATGACCAGGTCCTGACT
>CAVOEZ010000493.1:0-4156 GCA_963694355.1 Latescibacteria bacterium UBA2968
CTCTCAACCAGGCGTATGAGCGTCCGCCCACCAGACCCGCGCCTACCATCAGGTCGCTGCCATCCATGAACGGGCGCGCCTCTAATTCTCCCGCCGGTACTGCTTCGGGTACATTGGCAGATACCTGCCCACCCGTTCCTACGTTGATGAGCAAACTCGCAGCGTAGTCCGCCACGCTGCCCGCAAAGCTCGCCTGGTTATCGCCGCAAGCCGCATATACCGGCAGTCCTGCTGGCAATCCTGTTGCAGATGCGTACCGAACATCGAGTTTTCCTGCAAGCGCACCGGAGTCCACGATCGTGGGAAGTGCGTTCGAATCCAGACCCAGGCCATGGACAAAATCCATGTGCCAAGACCTGTTTTCCGCATCATATAGTCCGGATCCCGCGGCATTGGTGGCGTCTGTAACCGGGGTGGTGCCGGTAAGGCCCGCAACGATGAAATCGGGAAGAAATGCGGCCTTGAATGCTTCTTTCGGGAGCATCCCCTGTTTGCCCATCCAGAAGAGTGAGACACCCAGGTAGCCGACGTGCGGTAGGCAAGCTGCGCCTGTTTCCCGGGCGAGCTCCAACATTGTTTCAACACTGGTGGCGTCGCTGTGAGGCAAAGGCTCTGACCCTCTGCGATCCTGCCATCCGACGAATGGGCTCACCGGGGCGCCATCGGATGAAACAAGGAGCATGCCGTGCATCTGGCCGGTTACCCCGATGCCTTCGATTTTCGATCCGGAGGCCACTTTGGAGATCGCCTCTGCCGATCGCTCCATCATCCGGTTGGCATCCCACTCGCTGCGTCCCCTGGCTTTATCGGCAGCGGAGGTTACTTCAGAGTCATTGGGAAGCGTAGCCACCGAGAGGACCTTACCCGAATCGACATCGAGCACGAGGGCTGTAACGGTTGTGGTACCAATATCGAGTCCCAGAAACTCCGTCAACGCACAACCTCCACAAAAAACAGGGACGAAAACACTGTCCCTGAGATACGACCTGCACCAAAGATCTTTCCCCTCAGATGTATCGGATATTCTTGCCTACCGTTGCCACGCTCTCACCACATGCAACCATGGGTTTCAAAGACCTGGACCATAGAATGGATTCCTGGGGCGTCACGAGCGTTTCCAGGATATTCCCGAAGGGATCGGTAACATCCGCCACAGGATCTCCTTTATGAAGGTGGTCGTAGAGATCGGCGTGGTATTCGAGGAATCCCCCGCGTCCGGAAATAATACTGAGAAACCCATCCACCACGATTTGCCTGTCGGGGATTTGCGGTTCACCCTTTATGAACCCGTAGTGCTTCAAGACGTTCTCCACACCTGTAACCCCCTTCTGAATACTGGATTCATCCCACCCATGGCATCCACCAAGTTCCGGGTCAATGGTGGGAATGCCCTGCTCGGGAGCCACGCGTGCCAACTGACCGTCGGGACCGCTGGCGTCCAGAATGTAACCTATGCCGAAGACGCGTGCCAGTTCCAGACATGCCTTGTGCGCCCGCCGTCTGCGGTCCACACGGACCCTGACCTCATCGATCATAGGGCGAACGCCTCCCTGATGAAGGTCAATGCAGTAGTCTGCCTGCTTAATGGCGTGCTGATACAGGTGGTGCGCAATTCGCTCGCTGGAGGTCCCATCTCGCCGCCCGGGGAAGCACCTGTTCATCTTCTTACCGTCTACGGGATTGAGGGACCGGCCGTCGTGAAAGGCGTGAATGTTGACAATCAACACAGCGATTACCCGTCCGGCAAGATGTTCCGGATCAAGACGATCGACAATTCTTCGAATTACGGCCAGCCCATTCAGCTCGTCCCCATCACTTACGGCCTGAACATAGAGGGTTGGGCCGGATTGGGCGCCGTTTAGCAATACGACGGGTACTCTCGCCCGGGTGCCATCCATCATCTCCGAAACTGTCAGGTAACCATCGGTGCGAGTTCCGGGTTCGGCGCGGAGGTGTTCAACCTGCAGGATGTTGCTCATGGAGGATGACTTTGAGTGTAGAAATTTAGCAAGACGGATGCAGTTGTTTACAGTCCCGATCGCATCCGGAATACTGCCGGGTTCGGAAGACCGGGGTATGCAAAAAGATGCAGGCCATATGTATGGTTGTCAACAGAAAAGGGCCAACGGAAATCTCCGTTGGCCCTTGTGAAAACTGATCAGGTGTGGTTTCTGTCAGCTCTCCTTATCGTTCAGGTTTTCGAAAGCAGCCGGGTTCATCAGAAGCGCGTCAGCCACATCCTGCATGACGTCGTTTTTTGAATAATACCCTTTACTGACCTGTGACCGGATTCTGCTGAGTTTTTCTTTTCTGGTTTCGGCGGGTTCTCCGTCTTCACCAGGTGGCAAAGGTTGGATTCTTACGCTTGAATTCATAGGAAACTATCCTGTTATGAGGGAGTCGGAAACAAAAGTATCCGGTTCCCCTGGCGCGGTGCGGGAACGGCTTCTACAATCCTAAACAGTGCCGGTACAGGGGCCAAAAAAGGCACCCGTTTTTCTGCACAGCACGGGATCTTGTTCCAGCAAGATGGGGATTGGAATTCGCCGGCCTCGGGGAAGTCCAGGGATTCAAGACCGAAGCCGATCGCATGGTGGCTCCGTTAAAGTCTTCGTTATTATTAATCGGCACAACCGGAGTTTGCTACAGCGGAAATGTATGAAAAAATAGACACTTACGCGATATTGAATCATACAGAATTGGTGTACATGGTATTAAGGTGTAATAAAGTCCGATGTCCGATGTCCGATGTCCGATGTCCGATGTCCGAAGTGCGAGAAGCGGGAGGCGAGAAACGGAGAGCGGGAGGTGAGAGGGAGAGTCAGAAGCGGAGTTGGGAGACCGAGCGTGAGATCAATGCTATGGCCACAGCTGACATTCCGATAAGTCCCATCCCACACGCGAACCCTGCGAGCAGGACGGGGGCATAGCGTCTCCACCGGTCTACACCGAACCGACGCTCGAGCGAGTACCGTCCGATGAGGGCGCCTACCATCTCGGGGATGAGGATGTGGGGCAATCCCTGAATGCCTCTAACAAATCCGTAGACAAGCGACAGGGGCAAGCGCAGCCAGGACAGGAGGAGAAAGGCTCCCCCCGCAAATCCGAAGCCGCCCACGAGCCACTCCAGCTTGATGGCTTCTTCAAAGAGGCCGGGTCCTTCTGAAGCGGTAGCAGAGAACCACAGGGACTGTCGCAGGGCAATCAGGTGCCAGTAGGTCTGGGCATACTGGAATGCCGGAGAAGGTATGGGTGACATTTGCCAGATGAGCGACCAGAAAATGAAGCCGCAGACCAGCCCCAGCGGCAACAGGAGCAATTCCGCCTTGAGGATGCTGCTCAGCCGAGTGCCGGTGAGTTCCACTTCCCGGAACAACTGAGCCCGCCTGCCGTGATCGGCATAGGGTATGGGCACGAACCAGATATCTACGCCCTTGTATCCGCTGAGTATAAAGGCACCCTCCCTGATCATTGGAAATCCAACCGTTTGCCCCGTGAGCCCGGCCATCCTGGCATTGACATATGAAAGTGCGGGTGTAAGGAGAAATCCGAACCCTACCAGAAACAGCAGTGGAAAATCGTCATCCTCCAGCAGATAAAGGCACAGGAGAATGGAGGCACACGTGGTCATCAAATAGACACCCACGGCACCCCAGAATGATACATCTCCCCTTCCAGCGGGCGGCCGGAGCAGGGCTTTCCATTTGCCTTCTTCACCGGAGCCCTCTCGATTCCGGATGGACCGGACGGCGTGGACAATGCCGATGATTCCTACGGCGAACCCTGCGCCGATATAGACACTCAACCATACATCGAGATCGTTTGAAAAATTCGTCATGATGGTGTCCATACCGGGACGCCAGTGCGTCAGGTAGCCGGCATGATAGAGGATCGGACTGCCCAGGGTATGGACCAGTGCAGCTGTAAAGCTGCCGACCACAACCCAGAACGGCAAAACCATTCCCAGAATAACCAGGCCAAGATCAGTTCCGATGCCAAGCGGGGCCGCCGGAAGGAAGTTTTCCGTTGTCCGTGTGAGATCTATCCACGGGATGGGCAGCAATGTAATGGGATTGCTGGCAATCAGCCCTGTGATTGCCGGCAGACCCACATAGATTCCTCCGAAGCCTAGACCAAGAGACATCCCTATCGAGAA
>CAVOEZ010000494.1:0-4148 GCA_963694355.1 Latescibacteria bacterium UBA2968
GTATACTTCCGTATCCAGCTCCACCGTTTGCCCAACCGATTCCCACTCCGCCGAATGCCAAATCCGAATCGTCTTGTCCGCTGAACCCGAGACCGCGTGGCGCCCATCTTCTGTAAAGGCCAGGCTGTGGATCCCTGCCCGGTGGCGGTTCCAGTTCAACCTGCCTTCGCCGGTCTCCAGGGAGGTCTCCGCCAGCAACTGATCCCCGCCATAGGAGAGAACCCACTTCCCATCGGGTGATACCCGCATACCTTTAACGTGGCGCTGGTGCGGATACCACTTTCGAACCACTTCCGCTGAATGGCGATTCCAGAGGCGAATCGATCCGTCTCGGGAGCCGGTGAGTAGATGATCTTCATCCCTCGTATACGCCACAGATGGCACTGCGTGCCCGAGATGGCCTGTGTAGGTCTGAATGCAAGTGTAATCACTCAACCGCCACTCATTCGCCTTGTGTCGCGTCCCGACAAACAGCCGTTCGCCATCCTGTGACAAACACATGTCGTAATTGCAATAGTCTTCTACAAAGATCTGAAGGGGCTCGCCGGACACCAGGTCATAGTGATACACGTTGTTTCCTTCCTGGTGACCCAAAAACACCGTCTTACCGTCGGAACCATAAATCGCCCTGTTGAAACTTCCACCGGGTTTGGTGATCTCTTGGAGACGCTTTCCAGTGGAGATGTCCCACTCCTCTACAATGGAGTTCTGGCGATCGACGCTAAGGAGGCGTGACTCATCCGGGGAATATTGGAGGGTTGCAATACCGTTCCCTCGTCCCGTATCGATCCTGCGAATCTCTTTGTGTTCCTGAAGGTCCCAATCGATCAGCCAACCGCTCTGATCCACAACGGTCATCCTGTCCACACCTACCGTTGACGCCATCGCTGTAAGCGGCACGTCGGATAATGTGTACGTATTCAGCAGTTCACCCAGAGGAAGATTCCAGACGGCAAGTGAACTTCCTGTCACTACAAGCGCGTGCTCACCGTCAGCGGAATAGGCCATATCCACAACAGGTCCCTGCATACGCCTGGTTCCCAGACGCTGCAGGGCTCCGGAAGGCAAGGCATCGCCCAGCAAGTCTGTGGCCGGTTTATTCATATGCGACCTCGAGTTCGGGCAACAACTCGCGTGATTCTCCCAGGACATTCTGATAAACGTGTGTGGTTCCGGACGCTCTTACGATATTTTCCGGATCGCTGCTGTAGAACCAGTTGTGATGAATCCTTGAGCCCTGGCTGGCCACACCTCGAATGACCAGACTTCGGACATCCACCGCCTTGAACGTATTGTGGTGCACATTCATCCAATCCCCGGCGATATCCGTGGCATCACCCCGGTCTCGCCCGCCATGCATATCGAACAGATGACCGTTGGCGTTTTCCAGGCACACGTTGTATCTCGCCTCGTATCCTGAACCCGGGGCCCCGCTCGAGGCGATGTGATGACGGCACCAGTCGAACAGATTCGCCTCGATGAGCACCGTCCCGCCATTGATGCTGACACCGTAGCCGAGTCCGCCCCTTTGATTGTGGTGAATGTAATTGTGGTGCACGTATCCTCTCGACGCCCCGATCCCGAAGCGTGTAGCCGCTACGCTGAATGCCCAGATTTCGCAATTGTCGATCTCGAGACCGAAGTGGGTCGTTTCGATCCCGTTGGAGGTTCGATCTACCCGGTCTCTCTTGTCGAATGGCCCACGGATTCTGAGCCCGGTGATGCGAACAAAGTCCCCATCCGTTCGAAACAATCCCGGTGTATCAAGTGAGTCGGAGAATATCATGCCTCCGTCCCCACTCCCGCTACCCCTGCCTCCCGCAAGTGTCACCTGGCCTGGAATGGGCAGCTCGGGTTTATCGCTCATGTCGATGTGGACGTCTTCCGGAACAAAGACCACATCGCCGGCTTTCGCAATCTCCAGTGCCGAGGCCAGCTCATCATACGTGGTTACGGTGTGATCGCCTGCGGTATAGACATCGCTGTAGTCATTCCCGCCGCCGATCGGGTTTCCAGTCGGGTTGCCTTCGGATCCATATGTGTCATGGTCAAGTGAGGGGAATTCTTCTTCCCATTTGGCGATGGAGCGACCCGTATCGGCAGTCGTGCCTTTTCTGCGAATGATGTTCACAGGGTAAGCCCCCATTCATCCCGAATATTCATTTTACTCGACTCCGCAGTATGTCATTGCCGTGAGCGCATATACCCTGGCGGCGTCTTCTAATCGCTGAACAGAAACCCATTCATCGTCTGAATGCGCCGTCTCATTTGAAGGCCCATAATAGAATGTGGGCACTCCCGTCCCATTCGCATAGATATTTGCATCCCCCACAAGTCTTCGTCCAACATACTCGACTTCCGCTCCTGTCACCTCGGCGTGCGCCTGGGCAGTTGCCTGTACGGCGGGATCATCAACCGGTGTTTCAAACGGCTCTCTCTCGAGGGTCATACTGACATCGAGCTTCAGATTTCCGTCTCTTGCATATGGATCCGCGAGTGATTCCAGTTCTATCATCACGGAGGCGGCGGTCTTTCCCGGCAGCCACCGTCTCGTCCCGGTCAATACACACGTTCCGGGTGTTCGATTGAAATAGTCACCCGCTTTGACAATACCCAGATCGATGCGCTCTGTCCCAGCGAGCGGATGGGAATCCCCGGCATCAAGCTCCTGTTGACGATCTGCGATTCTTTGGATCAGACCACCCAGCTGCCGTATCGGGTTTTCGTGGAACGACACATAGTTGGTATGTGTACCCCCTTTGTCAGATGTCAGGGTGATGGTAAAAACCATCGATCCCATGCTCATTACCCACAACTCTGCGCCACCTTCTACGATGATGATACGGTCACAGGCGATCCGGCCATTCCTGACATCCTCGACCAGTGCGAGCGGACCGTCCTTCTCCGCCTCCGGTTCTTCGTGCCCGACCACTCCGGTGATCAGGAGATCCCCCTTGAGTTTGGTGCCGGATTCGACAAGGGCTTTCGCTGCGCCCAGCATCGAGGCAATGCCCCCCTTCATGTCCGTGGATCCTCTGCCTGTAATTCGATCACCCTCCCTGCTGACACCAATGCAATCGCCAACGGGGATCGTATCCAGATGTCCATTCAGCATCAATGTGGGGCCATCTCCCGTTCCTGAAATCCTGGCATAAAGATTATTTCGACCGGGTGTGACCTCTCGCACATCCACATCAAACCCAAGACTCCGAAGCTGGTCTTCGAAACAGCTGCAAACGATACTTTCCTCAAGCGTCACACTGGGGATCGACACCAATTTAAGCGCTTCATCGGCAATCCACTCACCGTCGATTCGTTTCAAAACAGCATCTTGAGAGGTCATCTTTTTCGCTCCGAACAGGCCTGAATGAATGCTTCCGATGTTGAAGTGTATCCCACATTTGCCTCGATGAACCGGATCCCGAACCAGTTCGCCCACCGGTCCTCTTCTGTTTCAGGATACTCCGAAGTGCTGGTACAATCACGGAGCACAACCACCCTGTAGTTTCGATACATCGCCTCCGTTACCGTTGTCCCAAGGCAAATTCTCAAGTCGAATCCAACCACAACCAGATTGCGAACACCCAAACTTCGGAGGAGCGAATCCAGATGCGTCTCGAAGAATCCACTGTACATCTGCTTCTTGATCAAATACTCGCCTTCGCCGGGTGCGATCACATCTGAAAATGCCAGAATGTCGTTCGGTTCTGGCCAGGACTCCAGAACATCCACACCGCACGTCCGGATGGACATATTTCTCCACTCAGTACCCTCATTCGTAGAAGGCGCCAGATAGTTTGTGACATAGATAATGGGCAGGCCCAGAGACTTTGCAGCATCTTTTGACGGGCGGATGTGATCCACTACGATCGACCGATTGTTTTCAACGGCAGCGGAATAGAGATTGGGCACATCCCCTATATCGCCATCCTCATCGTATCCTTTGCCGTAGACGTCGATCAGCAGAAAGGCCGTATCATCCAGGTTCAGATCCAGGTCGTCGGTTGCGTGACCGAGATGCGCACCTGGTGGATATTGTCTATAATAACGTCCGGTCAGCTTCAACGTTTCCATCGAGACTCCGTTCCTGTCATTCGCTTCAAAATATTCGAAACTCAGAGGGGAGGATCGGCATGCCGTCTTCCCGA